>NZ_JBEXZD010000014.1:0-108406 GCF_040628575.1 Streptomyces sp. NPDC006393 | reverse complement strand
AGCGGGCCGCCCTGCATGGCGTGCTCCATCAGGAGCATGGCGCAGACACCGCTCGCACCGAAGGCGTACGTCTGCCAGGAGGTGAGGAACCCGGCGAGACCGTCGTCGGTGAGGATGTGGACGGCCGTCTTCATCAGGCCTGCCGTGAGGGCGAAGCAGATCGCGGTGGCCGTGCCGAGGCAGGCGGCACGGGCCCTGCCCGGCGGTCTGCGCAGCCCCACCGCGGTCAGCGCGGCAACCCCGCCGGCGCAGGCGACCAGCACGGGAAGCCAGCGGTCGACGGACACGTGGGTGCGGTTCCCCGAGGGTGCGGCGGCCAGCAGCGCCAGCCCCAGTCCGGCGACGACGGCGCACAGCCTCAGCAGCAGCGCGGCGGACGGCCGACGGCGCTGCCACAGCGACGCCAGCAGCAGCGCGAGGGGCAGCTCCAGCACGAACAGCGGCTGGACCAGGGACAGCGGGCCGGTGGCCAGCGCGGCCGCCTGCCACACACCGGCGGCGATCACGGTGAGCACCCCGGCGAGCCAGACGGGACGACGCAGCAGGTCGAGAATCAGCCCGGGGCGCAAGCCCTGGGACTGCGGCACGGTCAGCGCGGCCCTGCGCTGAAGCACGGTGGCGAGCGCGTTGCTGAGTGCGGCCAGCAGTGCGAACAGCGTCGGCAGGACGATTCCCATGCCCTCATCCTTGGCCGATCCGCCCGCCGGCCCCCGGGCGACACGGCCGTCGCGTCCTGTCCCCGCACCCCCTGGACCACCGTCGGCCCCACCGCGTGGACCACCGTCGGCCCCACCGCGTGGACCGCCGTGGGACGCTCCCCGTCCCGCGTGGTCCGGGCCGCCCGCCGGTGGGACGCTGGGTGGAGAGGTGTCCGAGGAGGGGGATCCGAGGAGGGGTGAACAGGGAGGGCCGATGGGACGGGACGTCCCGGCGCTGGTCTTCACCCGCGAGGACCGCCGCCGGTACCGGATCAAGATGCAGGAGTGCCTCGAGGCGCTGGCGCAGATGCTGCGCGCGTCACGGTTCGAGTCCGAGCGGCCCCAGGTGGGACTGGAGATCGAGCTGAACCTGGGCGACGACGTGGCGGAACCGGCGATGCGCAACAGCGATGTGCTGGAGGCGATCGCGGACCCCGCCTGGTCCACCGAGCTGGGCAGGTTCAACCTCGAGATCAACATTCCGCCCCGCCGTCTGACGGCGGGTGGCCCCGACGCCTGGGAGTCCGAGATCCGCGCCGCGCTGAACCACGCGGAGCGGCGCGCGGCATCGGTCGGCGCACACCTCATCATGATCGGCATCCTGCCCACGCTGCGCCAGGAGGACGTCGGCGAGGCGGCGCTGTCGGAGAACCCGCGCTACCGGCTGCTCAACGACCAGGTGTTCGCCGCGCGGGGCGAGGACCTGCGCATCGACGTGGACGGCGTCGACCGGCTGCGGACCTACGCGGACACGATCACCCCGGAGGCCGCCTGCACCAGCACCCAGTTCCACCTCCAGGTGTCCCCGGAGGAGTTCGCCGGGTACTGGAACGCGGCGCAGGCGATCGCCGGGATCCAGGTCGCGCTGGCGGCCAACTCCCCGTTCCTGTTCGGCAAGGAACTGTGGCACGAGACCCGCATCCCGCTGTTCGAGCAGGCCACCGACACCCGGCCGCAGGAGATCAAGGTGCAGGGGGTGCGGCCCCGGGTGTGGTTCGGGGAACGGTGGATCAACAGTGTCTTCGACCTGTTCGAGGAGAACCTGCGCTACTTCCCGGCGCTGCTGCCCCTGTGCGAGGAGCAGGACCCGCTGGAGACGCTGGACCGCGGCGACGTCCCCGAGCTGGCCGAACTGACCCTCCACAACGGCACCATCTACCGCTGGAACCGCCCGGTCTACGCCATCGCCCACGACAAACCGCACCTGAGGGTGGAGAACCGGGTGCTGCCCGCCGGCCCGACCGTCGCCGACACTCTCGCCAACGGCGCCTTCTACTACGGGCTCACCCGCGCCCTGGTGGAGGAGGAGCGGCCGGTGTGGTCGCGGATGTCCTTCTCCGCCGCCGAGGACAACCTGCGCACGGCGGCACGGCACGGCATCGAGGCACGGCTGTACTGGCCGGGGATGGGCGAGGTGCCGGTGGCCGAACTCGTGCTGCGGCGCCTGCTGCCGCTGGCGCACCGGGGACTGGAGCGCTCGGGCATGGACGAGGCGTGGCGGGAGCCGCTGCTCGGGATCATCGAGCAGCGGTGCGTCGCCGGCCGCAACGGGGCGATGTGGCAGAAGGAGATGTTCCACCACATCGACGCAACCGCCCGGGCGGGCCGGCACGAGGCACTGCGGCGGATGACGCAGATGTACGTCGAGTACATGCACCTCAACGCCCCCGTCCACACCTGGCCGGTCGACTGACGCCCGCGCCCCGGTTGGAGATCGTCCCGCTGTCCCATGGGCCGTCGCGGGCGAATACCATCTGCGGGATGTCGAACGGACCAGGCGCCGGCCGCGCCCACCAGGAGTGCGTGCGTTCACCCGTGTGGCGGGCGCCGGGAATGCGGCCGCTGCTCGGCTCGGCGGCGCTGGGCTTCGCCGGTCTGGCGTTGCTGCTGCCGGTCGCGCCCCTGTGGACCCAGCGCGGCGGGGCGGACGAACTGGGCGCCGGGCTGGTCAACACGGTGCTGATGCTGTTCACCGTGGTCGCCCAGTTGCTGGTCGCGCGCGTGCTCCGGCGTCTCGGCTGGGCCGGGACGCTCGCCCTCGGGGCGTGTCTGCTGGGACTGCCCGCCCTCGGGCACTTCCTCAGTGACCGGGTGGGCGTGGTCGTCGCCCTCGCGGCGGTGCGGGGGCTGGGGTTCGGGATCCTCACGGTGTGCGGCGCGACCGGAGTGGCGGCGCTCGTCGAGCCCGAGCGCCGCGGCCGCGCGGTCGGTGCGTACGGGCTGGCCGTCGCGGTCCCGCAGTGTGTGTTCGTCCCGATCGCGCCCTGGCTCGCCGAACGCGTCGGTTTCGGGCTGGTGTTCGCGGGCGCCGCCGTGCCGCTGCTCGCGGTCCCGCTGGCGCCTCGGGTGGCGCGCGCGCTGCGCGGCACCGAGGACCCCGGTGCGGCACCGGCCGAGGGGCGGGACGCCGGACGGCTCCGCCGTGTCCTGGTCGGGCCGATCGCGGCGCTGCTCGCCATCACCGCGGCCGGCGGCGCCATCCTCACCTTCACGCCGAGCCTGCTGTCCGACGCGACGGCCGTCTACGTGGCGCTCCTCGCGTTCACGGCGACGGCGGCCCTGTGCCGGTGGAGGTTCGGACACGTCGCGGACCGCAAGGGGGCGGCCCCGGCGATCGCGCCGCTGCTGCTGGCCGGGGCGGCCGGGCTCGCCGTCATCGGTGCGGGCACGGCGCACGGCCTGGGTGCGGGCGGTCCGGTCCTGGTCGTGACGGGCATGCTCGTCGTGGGGGTCGCGTACGGCGGCCTGCAGAACCTGACGCTGGTCCATGCCTTCGCCGCGGCGGGCGAGGCGGCGCGTTCCTCGGTCAGCGTCGCCTGGAACATCGGTTTCGACGCGGGGACGGGGCTCGGAGCGCTCGCGGCCGGAGCCCTCGCCACCGCGAGTTCCTACACGGTGGCGTACGCGGTCCTCGCCGCCACCACCGCGTTCGTGGGCGTCTGCTGGGCCGGCGCGCGGTGGGGCAACGGGTCGTAGAGACACCGGGTCGCCTCACAGCAGCCGCCGGATGTCACCGCGCACCCGGTAGAAGCCGCCCGCCGCCGGGTGCAGGGCGTCCACGACGTACCGCGCCCCGGGTTCGCGGATGGCGCGCGGGAACTGGACGTTCCACGAGGAGTCGTAGCCGTCGGACACCACGTGCACGCGCACCCGGCCGCCCTGCTGGACGCATTCGACGACGACCGCCCCGGCGGGAGCGTGGGCGACGGTGGCCACCGCGGCCACGGCCGTCGCCGGTGCGTAGGTCGGCAGGGCCGCGGCGAGCTTCACGTCCCGTGCGACCGGCACCGTGCCCTGCTGGGCGGCGGAGACGGCGGCCTCGCTCGCGTCGACGCACACCAGCGAGCCGTCCGTGGTGACCAGGTACAGACGCTCGTCGTGGTACTGCATCGACAGCGCCGAACCGCCGCCCGTGGCGAGCTTCCACAGCCGCGTGCCGTCCCGGTCGAAGCAGTAGACGGAGGACGCCGCGTCACCGGCGAAGACGAACCGTCCGCCGGGTGAGGTGGCGCACGAGTACACCGCGCCGTCACAGGCGTAGGTGGCCTGGATCGCGCCGGTCGACTTCGACAGCCGCTGGACCACGCGGTGCGCGGTTCCCGCGTACAGGGTGTCGTCCTCCTGCCAGCCGAACAGGACGGCGCCCCGGGTGGGGGTGTGCCACAGTTCGCCGGTGCCGTCGGGCGTGTACGCCGTCACGCCCCGGTGGTGGCCATGGTAGACGGCGCGGTCGTCGGCGCGGACCATCCAGGCGTGCTCGCCCTGGCTGCGGCGGGCCCACTGGTGCTCGTCCTCGTGGTCGATGACGGTGAGCCGGCCGTCGCGGTCCGAGACGTTCAGGATGCCCTCGTGGATGTCCAGCCAGAAGATGTCGACGTCCGCGGTGATGTCGTAGGCCGCGAACGGCAGCTTGGAGGACAGGTCGTACACCTTGCCGTCGTCACAGCCCGCGTAGATCCAGAAGTCGTCAGCGACCAGGCACTTCACGCCGTCCGGCAGGCTGAAGCGGGCGAGGACGCCGCCGTCGTGGTCCAGGGTGTAGACGTCGCCCGACTGGTTGCCGACCCAGCAGTGCTCGTCGTCGACATGGATGCCGAACGCCGCGGAGCCGGTGCGGAAGCGCCACAGCACGGGTGCGACGGCACGCGCGGTGGACGGAGCGGAGGCGACCTGACGCCGCGTCACCGGGCGCGGGGCGCGCTGTCCGGGAACGGCCGGGGCGTATCCCTTGCGGACCTTCTCGCCGACCTTCTTCGCCGCGGCCGTCCGTGCCTTCTCCGCCGTGGGGAACGTCGTCGTCTGCGTCTGCCCGGCGGCGCCTATCCGCCCGTACCGCACCGTCACCACCTGGCCCTCGACGATGACTTCGTAGAACTTGTGCGCGCCGCCGTCTTCCTGCGACAACTCCAGATACGTCGTCGACACGGTGGACCCGGTGGACATGGCAGACCCCTCCCCATGACGGATCCGCGGTCTCTCCGGCGGATCCCAGTGCTCGAACCATAGGAGGTGCCACTGACAATGGGATGATCGCCGAATCCGAGACGAGGGGGATGACATGTTCTTTGCCGACGGTCCCCGCGTGCGCTGCGACGTGCACGTGGAGGCGCCCATGGAGCGGGTCTGGGAACTGGTGACCGACATCGCTCTGCCCGCCCGGCTCAGCCCGGAACTGCTGCGCGTCGCCTGGCTGGACGGCGCGGACCGTCCCGTGCCCGGTGCGCGCTTCGAGGGCCACAACCACCACGCCGTGCTCGGCGAGTGGCGGACCGTCTCCCATGTGGTCGAACTGGACGAGCCGCGGGTGTTCGCCTGGGCGGTCACCGACGCGGACGGCCGTTACGGTGAGGCGACACTGGATCCGGCGAGGCCCATGGCGTCCTGGCGCTACGAACTCCAGGCCGAGGGCGGCGGCACGCGGCTGAGCCAGACGGTCCTCGTCGGGCCGGGCCGCAGCGGGGTCACGCTGGCCCTCGAACGCCGGCCGGACCGGGAGGAGGAGATCATCGCCCTCCGGCTGAAGGAACTGCGCGCCGGTATGGAGGCCACCCTGCACGGCGTCAAGTCCCTTGCGGAGGAAGGGGAACGAGGCTGACGCGGAGGGAGGGCGGCGGCCGGGCGGCCGGTTCCGCGAGCGCCGCCCGCCCCGTGCGGCCTCCCCGTCAGCCGAAGACGCGTGCCAGGGCGTCCAGCACCTCCAGCCGGCCCGCCGGAGTGCTCCGGTCGGCGGGTGGATGTGGGCCGCGTCACCGGTGATGAACACCCGTCCGTCGCCGTAGCGGTCGGCGATGCGGTGGCTGATCCGGAACACCGAGGACCACCGCAGTGCGGAGGCGGTCACCGGTCGGGGCGACAGCCGTTCCAGGGCGGCTTCGACGTGCTCGGTCCGCGGGGCCTCGGCGTCCTCCGCACCGTGCGCGGTCTCGTGCGCCGGGGTCGGCTCGGGCCGTTGGTCCGCGTGCGGTCCGGGGTGGAGCAGCGTCGAGACCCGGTAGCGCGAACGGCCGGGCAGCGGAACGCAGACGAGCAGGTCGTCGACGGTGCCGTCCTCGGTGCGGTGCAGAGCGCGCACCACGTGACCGGCGGGCAGGTCCCAGTCCAGCTCGACGTCGGCCAGCAGGTACGCCTCGGGGAACGCCCGGCCCTGGAACGACAGCCCCAGCCGTTCGCGGACGAGGCTGTGGGCGCCGTCGCAGCCGATGAGGAACTGGCTGCGCAGCTCGGTCTCCTCGCCCGTTCCGGCGCGCAGCCCGCTCGTCACCCCGGCCGCGTCCTGTGCGAAGGACACCAGTTCCGTTCCGCGTTCGACGTGCGTGTCGTAGCGGGCGAGGTGCTCCTCCAGGATGCGCTCGGTCTCGTCCTGCGGCAGTGCGGCGAAGCCGTACGGCACCTGGGGCGGCAGTGTCAGCTCGATGCCGGCCTGCTGGGCTCCGTTGACGTAGACGAGTTGTCCGCGCAGGGGTACGGCGGCGTCCAGCACGTCGCGCACCATGCCCGTCCGGTCCCAGAGCTCCAGGGTCCTCGGCTGTACGCCCACCGCCCTGGCGTAGGGCAGGCGTCGCGGCAGGCGGTCCACGAGCCGGCACCGCACGCACGACTCCCGGCACACGGCCCGCGCGTACGCCCCCTGCCCGTGAAGGTGCCGTCGTTCGCCCGCGCGGCCGGATCCGTTCCCCTCCATGGTCGCTCGCGGCCCGGCGCCCCGCCGGCGGGTCCCGGACCGCGGGGCGGTGCGCCCCGGCCCCTTCAGAACCTGGGCACCGGTGCCTGGCTCTCCACCAGGCGCGCGGCCTCCTCCGGCGTGGCCACCGAGGGCGGGGAGCCGTCCAGCGGGCGGCGTGCCGTCTCCTTCATGCACGCCACGGAGACCACGCCGACGAGCGCGGCGATCATGGTGTAGTAGGCGGGCATCAGGTCGCTTCCCGTGACGGAGATCAGCGCGGTGATCACCAGGGGGGTCGTCCCGCCGAAGAGGGACGCGGAGAGGTTGTAGCCGATGGACAGGGAGCCGTAGCGCACCTGGGTGGGGAACAGGGCCGGCAGGGCCGCGGACATCGTGCCGAGCAGGCACACCAGCGACAGGCCCAGCATCAGCATGCCCGCGGCGACCGCGGCCAGGCTGCCCTGCCGGACCAGCAGGAACGACGGGAGCGACAGCAGGAGGAAGCCGAGCATGCCGGTCATGAGGACCGGTTTGCGGCCGACTCGGTCGGACAGCTGTCCCACCCGGTTGATCACGAGCATCAGCACCACCATGGTGCCGATGAGGATCAGCAGGCCGTGGGTCTCGGAGTACCCCATCTCGTCCGACAGATAGGTCGGCATGTACGACAGGAACATGTAGTCGGCGACGTTGTAGGCGCCGACCAGGCAGACGCACAGGACGAGCGTCGGCCAGTACTCGCGGAAGATCTTCGCGAGGTCTCCCTTGGCGGTGGTCTCCACGGTGGACGCGGCCTCGGACGCCCGGTGGAGCGAGGTGTCCTCGAGTTTCTGGAAGGCGGGCGTCTCGTCCAGTCTCAGCCGCAGGTACAGGCCGACCAGTCCGATGGGGCCGCCCACCAGGAACGGCACCCGCCAGCCCCATGCCTGCATGCCGTCGCCGCCCAGCCATGCGGTCAGCAGTGTCACCAGTCCGGCCGCGGCGACGTAGCCGGCCAGCGTGCCGAGTTCCAGGAAGCTCCCGAAGAAGCCCCGGCGCCGGTCGGGCGCGTACTCGGCGATGAAGGTGGACGCCCCTCCGTACTCGCCGCCCGTGGAGAAGCCCTGCACCAGCCGGAAGAGGATGAGCAGGGTCGGGGCCCAGAAGCCGATCGTGGCGTACGAGGGGATCAGGCCGATGGCGAACGTGCCGATCGCCATCATGATCATGGTGAGGGCCAGGACCTGCTTGCGGCCGATCTTGTCGCCCATCGGGCCGAACACCATGCCGCCCACGGGGCGCACCAGGAAGGACACCGCGAAGGTCGCGAACGACGACAGCAGTTGCACCGTGTCGTTCCCGGACGGGAAGAACACATGCCCGAGGGTGACCGCCAGATAGCTGTAGATGCCGAAGTCGAACCATTCCATGGCGTTGCCGAGCGCGGCGGCCTTGACCGCCCGCTTCACGGCGGCCTCGTCCGTGACGGTGATGTCCGTGCGCCGCAAGCGAGGGTTCCTGCGCCGTTGCACGGCGCGGAACAGCGCATGATGGCGTCTGACGGCGCCCGGGTCGGCGTCGATCGCCCGAAGGCCCTCCTCGTGCTCCTCCATGACGGCTCCTTCCTGCCTGCGGACGGCTGCATGGGACCGCATGCTCCGTCGTGGCACCAGCAAACGGCACGGAGGGCGAGTGCGACATTCGGCACAGCGGAGACCGGCGAGGACGCAGGTGCGTTTACATCGGCCCCGGCTCTCGCTACCGTGAGAATGGGAGCGCTCCCATCTTTTCCCCTGCTTGTCATGTTCCGATCACGTCCACCATTCCTTCCGAAGGGAGTCCCTCGGTGACCCGACGCAGGACGTATTCCTTAGTCGCGGCGCTGGCCACTCTGTTCGCGGCGCTCGGCCTGACCTTCCTGGGCCAGGGCAGCGCGCAGGCGCACGGCGTGGCGATGATGCCCGGCTCGCGCACGTATCTGTGCTACCTCGACGCCCAGACGAGCACCGGCGCGCTCGACCCCACCAACCCGGCCTGCCGGGACGCGCTGAACCAGAGCGGGGCCACCGCCCTGTACAACTGGTTCGCCGTGCTGGACTCCAACGCCGGGGGCCGCGGTGCCGGGTATGTGCCGGACGGCACGCTGTGCAGCGCGGGCGACCGCTCGCCGTACGACTTCTCCGCCTACAACGCCGCCCGGTCGGACTGGCCCCGCACCCATCTGACGTCCGGTGCGTCGATGCAGGTGCAGTACAGCAACTGGGCGGCCCACCCCGGTGACTTCCGGGTCTACGTCACCAAGCCCGGCTGGTCGCCCACCTCGGAGCTGGGCTGGGACGACCTGGACCTGATCCAGACGGTCACCAATCCCCCGCAGACGGGCTCGCCGGGCACCGACGGCGGGCACTACTACTGGGACCTGAAGCTGCCCTCGGGCCGCTCCGGCGACGCGCTGATGTTCATCCAGTGGGTGCGCTCGGACAGCCAGGAGAACTTCTTCTCCTGCTCCGACATCGTCTTCGACGGCGGTCACGGCGAGGTCACCGGCATCCGCGGCTCGGGCGGCGGCACACCGACGCCCACCCCGACGCCCACGCCCACGCCCACGCCGACCGATCCCGGAACGGGCGCGTGCATGGCCATGTACTCCGTGACGAACTCCTGGAGCGGCGGTTTCCAGGGCTCCGTCGAGGTGATGAACCACGGCACCGCGCCGCTGAGCGGCTGGTCCGTGAGCTGGAAGCCGGGCGCGGGCACATCGATCGGCAGCGTGTGGAACGGTGCGCTGACGAAGAACTCGGACGGCACGGTCACGGTCAGGAACGTCGACTACAACCGGACCATACCGGCCGACGGCAGCGTCACCTTCGGCTTCACCGCCACCTCCACCGGCAACAACATGCCGGTCGGATCCGTCGGCTGCGCCACTCCATAGGCGCCACAGGCCGCTTCGGCGCGCCGCCGGCCGGCCGCTTCCGCGGGCCGTCCGGCGGCCGCCCCGGCCTGACCGCGCCGAGCAGATTCCCCCCACCGCACGGAAGGAGAACCCATGGTCTCGAGGACGGTGCGACCGCCGGGCAGACGGCAGGTGCGGGCGGCGGCGCTCGTCGCGCTGATGTCCGCGCTGCTTGCCTGGCTGGCCGGTTACGGACCGCTCAGTGCCGCCCGGGGAGCCGACGGGGGCGGGGCGTGCCGGGTGTCCTGGACGGTGAACCAGTGGTCCGGCGGCTTCACCGCCGAGGTGTCCGTGACCAACCTCGGTCCACAGGTGGGCAGCTGGACGCTGGGCTGGACGTTCGACGCCGGCCAGCGGGTGACCTCCGCCTGGAACGCCCGGGTCGCCCAGACGGGCACGGCCGTGACCGCCACCAGTCTCGACTACAACGGGTCGCTGGCCACCGGGGGTTCGGCGTCCTTCGGTCTCCAGGGCACATGGTCCGGCGCCAATCCCGCTCCCGGCGACTTCACCTTCAACGGGGCGCCGTGCGCCGACGGTTCGGACCCGGGGCCGGGTCCCAGCCCCGACCCGACGCCCAGCACCACGCCCACCACCAGTGCCACCCCGACGCCCAGCCCCACGCCCACGCCGTCCGGCGGTCCCGCTCCCGGGTGCGGCGACGCGACGGTGTGCTCCGGCTTCGAGGACCAGACCGGGAGCGTGCCGTCGGGCGCCTGGACGACCGTCGCACCGGACTGCCAGGGTGCCGGAAAGGTGGCGGTCGACGCGTCGGTGGCCCACACCGGAAGCCGTTCGGTGCGGGTGGACGGGGCCGCCGGTTACTGCAACCACGCCTTCGTGGCCACCACCAAGGACGTCTCGGCGGTGGGCCCGGTGGTGTACGGCCGGCTGTGGGTGCGCCACACGACATCGCTGCCCGCCGCGCACATCACCATGATCACCATGGCCGACGCCCGCGACGGCGGCCGGGACCTGAGGGTGGGCGGCCAGAACGGCGCCCTGCAGTGGAACCGCCAGTCCGACGACGCGACGCTGCCCGCGCAGAGCCCGGCGGGCGTGGCGCTCAGCGCCCCGCTGCCGACCGGACGCTGGGTGTGTCTGCGGTTCGCCGTCGACACCACCCGGCAGAGCATGGACACCTGGATGGACGACACGCAGATCGCCGGACTGCACGTGGACGGCACGCCCACGCAGGACGTCGACGCCCAGTGGCTCAGCCGCACCACCGCGCCCCGCCCCACCACGCTGCGGCTGGGCTGGGAGAGCTACGGCACCGGCGACGACACGCTCTGGTACGACGACGTGGCGCTCGGCTCGTCCCCTCTGTCCTGCTGACGGCGGGCGGCCGGTCCTGCCGAGGCGGGCGGCCGAACGCCACCCGGGCCCGCCCTGTCGGCGGGGAAGAGGGCGGGCCCCGGTGGTCCCAGGGCTGTTCAGCAGACCCTGGAGGCGGCGCCGCATGAGCGGCGCCGCCGGTTCAGGCGGTAGTGCAGGCAGTGCCGGTGCAGCCGGTGGTGCAGGCGGTGGCGGTTCAGGCGGTGGTGCAGGCGGTGCCGTTCAGGGTGAACCGGTCGGGCTGGGCGAACGTCCCGGTGTAGGTGCCCTGGAAGCCGAAGGACTGGCTGCCTCCGGCCGCGATCCGGGCGTTGAACCCGAGGCTCGTCGCGGTGACCGCGCCGGACGACGGGGACACCGTGGCGTTCCAGCTGTTGGTGATCTTCTGGCCGGAGGGGAGCGTGAAGCCGAGCCGCCAGTCGTCGACCGGCGCCGTCCCGGTGTTCGTCACGGTCACGTCGGCGGTGTAACCGCCCTGCCAGACGTTGGTCTTGTACGCCACCTTGCAGGACGCCGGGGTGCCCGGGTCGCCGGGGTCACCCGGGTCGCCCGAGCCGCCGCCGACGGTGACCGAGGAGGAGAACGAGTTCACCGCGAGCCCGGCGCCGTTGGACCAGGGTTCGAAGCCCGCCTGAACGCTCGTCAGGTACCAGGAGGAGTCGGCCAGTCCCCGGCTGATCGCCTGCCGCACGAAGTCCATCACGTCGAACGACCAGCTGCCGATGGCCGAGGGCGCGACGAAGGACAGCACGTCGTTGGAGCCGTTGTTGCCGGACCAGACCTGCCAGCTGCGGCCCGCGACGGTGGCCGTGCCGACGGCGGACCCCACCGGCTGGATGGAGCCGACCTTGTTGAACCACACCATGATCTCGGTGCGGTTGACACCGTCGGTACGGGGCGTCGGGTCGAGCCAGATGTCGTAGGCCGCGTCGTAGACGGCGTCCGTGACATAGCCGTACGAAATGCTGGTGGGCGCGGCGGAGATGGTGCTCAGCCGGGCCGGGAGGTTGGTTCCGGGCGAGCAGTTGGTGTAGTGGCAGCCGTTGTAGACGGAGGGGTACGACTTCGGCGCTCCGTTGGTGGGCACGGAACCGTCCGCCTGGGTGATGCGCAGGCCGGTGCTCGTGGCCGTGATGCACTGGGTGGCGCTGGTGCCCCAGCGGTTGTTCTGGACGACGTAGCGGCCCTGGATGGTGGTGGAGCCGAAGGCGTCGCAGATCTCGGTGTCGGCATGGGCCGCGGGCGTCGCGGTCACCAGGGCGGCCACCGCGGCGAGGGCGGTGAGCAGCGCGGCGAGCAGCCCGCGCACGCTGCGCACAGGGAGTGTCGACGGACCCATCGGGTGTCCTTTCGGTGGGGTACATGGGGCCCGGAGATGGGGAGCGATCCCGGCGGGTTCGAAATGGGAGCGCTCCCAATCGACGGCTCCCAGGAGCGTAGGCTCAAGTCATGCCCCTGACAAGAAGTCAGGAGGCGGCAGAATCGAACTTCTGTCGAAGCACCAGGTCACTACGGTGTCCGTGTTCTCGAGGCACGCGCAAGACGATGACATCCGGAGCCGAGCACACCTTTGGAGCGCTCCCGAAAACCGGGCATACCGCCCCTATGGTCGGTGTGCCTCAAGGACGTCTCAGGCCGAGTCCCTGCGGATCAGCCGTGTCGGCAGGATGACGTGACGCCAGGCGCGGCTGGAGTCCTCCAGCGCCTCCAGGAGCAGCCGGACCATGGCCCGTCCGATCTCCTCGACCGGCTGACGCACGGTGGTGAGCTGCGGATCGGTGTGCTGTGCCAGCAGGAAGTCGTCGAAGCCGATCACGGCGACGTCCTCGGGTACTCGGCGCCCCGCGGCGCGCAGCACGTTGAGGGCTCCGGCGGCCATGGTGTCCGATGCCGCGAACACCGCGTCGACCTCGGGGTGACGGCCCAGCAGTTCGGTCATCGCCCGGCGGCCGCTCTCCTCGCTGAAGTCGCCCTCGACGATCCACGAGGGGCCGAGGGTGTGGCCGGCCCTGCGCATGGCCTCCTCGTATCCGCGCAGCCGGCACTGGGCGACGTACATGTCCAGGGGGCCGGTGACGGTGGCGACGTGGGTCCTGCCGCTGCGCAGCAGGTGGTCCACGGCGTCACGGGCGCCGCCGACGTTGTCGGAGTCGACGTAGGAGGCGCACTCGTCGCCGGAGCGGCGGCCCAGCAGGACGGTGGGCAGGCGCAGTTCGGCGAGCATGTCGGGCAGCGGCTCACCGCCGCGGACGGACATGAGCAGCACGCCGTCGATGCGGCCGCCGCGCGCGTACTCGACGAAGCGGCGCCGCTCGGCGTCCGTGCGCACCAGGGTGAGCAGCAACTGGATGTCGGTGCCGGCCAGGGCGTCGCTGACCGCGCAGACGATCTCGGAGAAGAACGGCTCGCCGAACTGCCGCCAGTCCGTCTCCGTCATCGCCAGGGCCACCGCGTCCGCGCGGCGCGCCGCCAGGGAGCGGGCCGCCTGGTTGGGGACGTAGCCGAGTTCGGTGATGGCCCGCTCCACGGCGCGGCGGGTGGAGTCCTTCACCCCGTCGGCGTTGTTGATGACGCGTGAGACGGTGCCCCGCCCCACCCCGGCGAGCGCGGCCACTTCCTCGAGCGTCGGCGTGCCGGAGCGCTGCTTCCCCACGATCGCGTACCCCCCTCGGTGACCACCCGATACTACGGCCGGTCACGGCCGGTTGGGACCGTCGATCACGGCTGGTTCCGGCTGTCGATCACGGCTCGCTCCGGCTGTCGATCAGGGCTGGTTCAGGGGGAGGCCGAGGACAGGGCCTGGCGCGCCGCCTTCTCCACCAGGGAGACGCCGTCGCTCATGGACGCGCTGCCGTTGGACAGGACCGCGACGAGGTAGTGGTGTCCGTTCGCGGTGACGCGGCCGACGCTGTTGACGTCCCAGAGCCCGGTCGTGCTGCGCTGGAGCCAGCCGTTCTTCAGCGCCCACTGGGAGTCGGCGGCGGCCGAAACACCCCATGCCTGGTCGTCGGCGACGCGGCTCATCAGCGAGCGGATGTAGGTCCGGGACTCCCCGTTCAGGGCCTGGGTGGACGCGCTCGGCGTCGTGTCGTCGAACACGGCTCGCAGAAGGCGAATCTGGTCGCGTGCCGTGGTCTGGGTGAGACCCCACTTGACGCCGGGGCCGCCCTTCGTCGACGTCAGTCCGAGGCGCTTGTTGGCCGCCTCCAGGCCGGGAGCCCGGCCGATCTCCCGCCACAGGGTGTTCGCCGCCGCGTTGTCGCTGTGCCGGATCATCGGCTCCGCCTGCGCCCGCTCCTCGGCGGTGAGGTGGCGTCCGGCGTCCTGCGCCTGGAGCAGCAGCGCCGCGAGGATGTCGACCTTGACGATGCTGGCGGTGTCGTAGGGCACGTCCTCGCCGTACACCGTGGACGTCCGGCCCGGGGCGTCGAGGTCGAGCACCGCGGTGGTGACACGCGCCGTGCTCACGGGCTGCGCCGCCGCGTGGGTCCCGCCCGACGGCACGCCGGTGGCCGCGGCCGCCGGCGGTGCGTGCAGCGCGCCGAGGGAGAACAGCGTGGTCGCGGAGGACAGGAGCAGGGCGGCGCACGCGGCGGCGCGCCGGCCACGGCGCCCGGCGGTGGTCTTCGCGGTGGCCGGGGAACGCGGGTACGACAGGTAGGACATAGGCAAACGGGCCTCACCGAATGGTCGTCGCAGGGGCACTGAGGAGTGAACGTAGACAAAACGCGCGTCCTGCGACGTGGCCGCCGTCACTCGAAGCCGCTTTTGGCGCGAATTGAGACAACAGCCACAGTCCCGGCCCCGGCGTCCGTCAGCCGGGGGTGTGACCTACCTGGAGATCGACTCGGTGGGCCCCTCCGTCGCCCAGCGCCACCTCGGCGGCCACGGGCGGGTAGCCGGTGGCGACGACGGTGTAGGCACCCGGGGCCAGGTTCCGCAGGGTGTACGTGCCGTCCGTGGCGGTCGTGGCCGACGCCACCACGTCGCCGCGCTCGTTCAGCAGGGTGACGCGGGCGTCGGGCACGGGCCGGCCGGTGTGCTCGTGGCGTACGGTCCCGTGCACGCCGCCGGCGCCCGCCAGCGTGACCTCGGAGAAGACCGGTCCGCTGCCGGCGACGATCCGCTCGGCCCGGGGACGGTGCCCCTCGGCCGACACGACCAGGGTGTATGCGCCCGGCTCGGGTTCCGCCAGGGTGTAGGTGCCGTCCTCGGCCGAGCGGGCGAGGTCCCTCTGGTGACCACGGTGGTCCACGAGGGTGAGGGTGGCGTGGGCGAGCGGTCGGCCGGTGCCGTCGCGGACCCGGCCGCGCAGCGGACCACAGGAGCGTCCGGACGCCGGGTCGGCCTGCCGCGGGGGCGTCGCGGCGGCGGACCTGCGGGGCGAGGGCGCCGGGGACGGGGTCGCGGCGCCCGCCTCGGCCGGCGGCGCCGGTGCTTGCGGGGCGACCGGCGACACGGGCGGCGGCGACGCGGGGAGCGCGCCGTGGCGGCCCCGGACCAGGGACGCGCCCGCCGCCGCCAGCGACATCGCGATGGCCAGGGAGAACACCACGACCAGGCCGTCGTGGAAGGGCTGCGAGATCAGATGGGGGAAGTACTCGCGCCCGGTGAGGTGGGCGGCGGCGGACGGCGAGAGGTGACCGAGGATGGTCGGGCCCAGGAGATGCTCGATCGGGTTGTAGCCGAGGAAGGCGGCGAACAGCACGCCGACCGGCGGCAGCCCGGCGACCTGGTGGGCGGCTCCCGCCGGGACGCCCTGGGCGGTCAGGCCCGAGCTGAGCGTGTCCGGCAGGGTGCGGGAGAGTCCGGCCACCATGAGAGAGAAGAACACCCCCATGGACAGCACCATGCCGGCGTTCTGGAAGGTGGCGCGCATGCCGGAGGCGGCGCCGCGGGCGTCGGCCGGGACGCTCGACATGATGATCGACGTGTTCGGAGCGGCGAACAGGCCGCCGCCGAGCCCGTTGAGGAAGATCAGCCCGGCGAAGACCCAGTAGTCGAAGTCGCCGGGCAGGACGAGCAGCCCGGCGAAGGACGCCGCCATGACGACGAACCCGGAGGCGGCGAACAGCCGCGCGCCGAACCGGTCCGACAGCGCGCCCGAGACGGGTCCCGCGAGCAGGAAGCCGATGGTCAGCGGCAGCATGTAGATGCCGGCCCACAGCGGGGTGTCGGCGTAGTCGTAGCCGTGCAGCGGCAGCCAGATGCCCTGGAGCCAGATGATCAGCATGAACTGGAGTCCGCCGCGTGCGATCGCGCCGAGCAGGGTGGCCGCGTTGCCGCCCGCGAAGGCCGCGTGACGGAACAGCCGCAGCGGGAACATCGGTTCGGCGACCTTGCTCTCGATCACGCAGAAGGCGGCGAGCATCGCGGCCCCGCCGGCCAGTCCGGCCAGCACCCAGGGGTTGGTCCAGCCCATGGTGTGGCCGCCGTAGGGCTGGATGCCGTAGGTGATGCCCGCGAGCAGCGCGGTCAGCCCGACGGCGAAGGTGATGTTGCCCCACCAGTCCATCCGGCCGGGCCGGCGCACGCCCGTCTCGCGCAGTGACGCGTACGCCCACACGGTGCCGATCAGGCCGATGGGCACGTTGACCCAGAACACCGAGCGCCAGTTCCAGGTGACGAGCGCGCCGCCCAGCACCAGGCCGAGGAACGACCCGGCGATGCCCGCCACCATGTTGACGCCCAGGGCCATCCCTCGCTGCCGGGCGGGGAAGGCGTCGGTGAGGATGGCCGCGGAGTTGGCCATCAGCATCGATCCGCCCACCGCCTGCACGATGCGCCAGCCGATCAGCCAGAGCGCGCCACTGCCGCCGTGGAAGGGATCGAGGGACAGCACCACCGACGTGAGCGTGAAGATGAGGAAGCCGGCGTTGTAGATCCGGACGCGGCCCATCATGTCGCCGAGCCGGCCGAGGGCGACCACCAGGACGGCGGTGACGAGCATGTAGCCCATCAGCATCCACAGCAGGTAGCTGACGTTGGCCGGCTGGAGCGGATCGAGGCGGATGCCCGTGAAGATGCCGGGCAGCGAGATCAGCACGATGGAGCTGTTGATGGTGGCGAGCAGCATGCCCAGGGTGGTGTTGGTCAGCGCGACCCACTTGTAGCGGGGGTGGTCCGCGCCCATCCAGGTGCCGCGCGTGCGCGGGCCGGGGCCGGTGGTGCCGGGTATGCGGCCGGTGTCCTCGGCGGTCATGACATGCTCCCCGTGTCGTGCCGCGCGGTCAGGTGGCGCGGCGCCGCGGCGCCTTCGAGCATCCGTCGCACCAGGGGCAGGGCGGTCCGCACGGCCTCGCCCAGCGCCTGCTGCTCCTCGGCGGGAAGGGCCGCCAGCAGATCGGCCAGCCGGCCGTCCCGCAGCCGCCGGCGCTCGGCGAGCAGCTCCCGTCCGGCGTCGGTGACGGCGACGAGGGTCACCCGCCCGTCCGCGGGGTCGTCGACGCGCCGCACCAGACCCCGGCGCTCCAGGCGCTGCACCAGCTGGGTCATCGACGGCTGGGCGACTCCCTCGGCCGCCGCCAGGGCGGTCAGCCGGGCGGGTCCCTCGCGTTCCAGCCGGGCGAGGGTGGAGGCCGCGGTGAAGCTCATGTCCCGCCGGTCGGTCACAGCCCTGATCACGGCGGAGGCCGTCTCGGCGAGCGCCCGCGCCGTCTCCAGCGGTTCCTGGCCGCGGTCCGACTGATCCACGTCTCAAGTATCACGCCGCCTATATAGGCAGGCTATAAAATCTTGGTAAGAACGTGTCCGGACGCACGGACAGGCGGCCCGACCGTCTCGCGGCACCTGGGTGCGGCATCGGCCGGCACATCACTGCGGCATCCCCGGCGCCTGGCTACGGCATCCACCGGCGCACGGCTACGGCATCCCCCGGGCAGATGGCTGCGGCGTCGGCCGGCGCACGGCTACGGCATCCCACAGCGCACGGCTACGGCATCCCCCGGCGCAGGGGTACCGGCATCGGTCCGATCCGGCTGCAAGGCCGGCGCCGCCGCGACGGGCTCGCCGCCCTTCGCCCGCAGCGGGAAGGCAGTCGAACGCCGTGCGGGCGCGGCGACTTCACCCGGGGCAGCGGGCGCCGGGTACGCACACGTCCGGGCCGGCCCGCAGGGGCCGGCCCGGACGTGTGACCGCGGTGATCAGACCAGGTCGAACCGGTCGAGGTTCATGACCTTGACCCACGCGTCGACGAAGTCGTGCACGAACTTCTCCTTCGCGTCGTCGCTCGCGTAGACCTCGGCGAGCGCCCGCAGCTCGGAGTTCGAGCCGAAGACCAGGTCGGCACGGCTGCCGGCCCACTTGACCTCGCCCGTGGCGGCGTCGCGGCCCTCGAAGGTGTTCTGGTCCTCGCTCGTCGCCTTCCACGTCGTGCCCAGGTCGAGCAGGTTGACGAAGAAGTCGTTGGTCAGGGACCCGGGGGTCGTGGTGAACACGCCGAGCTGCGACTGCTGGTGGTTCGCGCCCAGCACGCGCAGACCGCCGACGAGGACCGTCATCTCCGGGGCGCTCAGGGTCAGCAGGTTGGCGCGGTCGAGCAGCAGGAACTCGGCCGGGAGGCGGTTGCCCTTGCCGATGTGGTTGCGGAAGCCGTCGGCGGTCGGCTCCAGCGCGGCGAAGGACTCCACGTCCGTCTGCTCCTGCGAGGCGTCCACGCGGCCCGGTGTGAAGGGCACCTCGACCTCGAAGCCGGCCTCCTTGGCGGCCCGCTCGACGGCGGCGCCGCCGGCGAGCACGATCAGGTCGGCGAGCGAGATCCGCTTGCCGCCGGTCTGGGCGGAGTTGAAGGACTCCTGGATGCCTTCCAGGGTGCTCAGCACCAGGGCCAGCTGGTCGGGGTCGTTGACCTCCCAGTTGCGCTGCGGCTCCAGGCGGATGCGGGCGCCGTTGGCGCCGCCGCGCTTGTCGCTGCCGCGGAAGGACGAGGCCGACGCCCACGCGGCGGACACCAGCTGGGACACCGTGAGGCCGGAGTCGAGGACCTTGGCCTTGAGCGAGGCGATGTCCTCGGCGCCGACGAGCTCGTACGTCCGCTCGGGCAGCGGGTCCTGCCACAGCAGGACCTCGGTCGGGACCTCCGGGCCGAGGTAGCGGGCGACCGGGCCCATGTCGCGGTGGGTCAGCTTGAACCACGCCCGGGCGAAGGCGTCCGCGAACTCCTCGGGGTTCTCCAGGAAGCGCCGCGAGATCGGCCCGTAGACCGGGTCGAACCGGAGCGAGAGGTCGGTGGTGAGCATCGTCGGGGCGTGGCGCTTGGACGGGTCGTGGGCGTCGGGCACGGTCCCGGCACCGGCGCCGTCCTTCGGCCGCCACTGGTTCGCGCCGGCGGGGCTCTTGAACAGCTCCCACTCGTAGCCGAAGAGGATCTCGAAGAAGCTGTTGTCCCAGGTCGTCGGGGTGTTGGTCCAGGTGACCTCGAGACCGCTGGTGATCGTGTCGCCACCCTTGCCGGTGCCGAAGGTGCTCTTCCAGCCCAGTCCCATGTCCTCCAGGCCGGCCGCCTCGGGGTCGGGGCCGACGTGGTCCGCCGGGCCGGCGCCGTGGGTCTTGCCGAAGGTGTGGCCGCCCGCGATCAGGGCGACGGTCTCCTCGTCGTTCATGGCCATCCGGCGGAACGTCTCGCGGATGTCGCGGGCCGCGGCGATCGGGTCCGGATTACCGTTCGGACCCTCCGGGTTGACGTAGATCAGGCCCATCTGGACCGCGCCGAGAGGGTTCTCCAGCTCCCGGTCACCGGTGTAGCGCTCGTCGCCGAGCCAGGTGGTCTCGGGGCCCCAGTAGACGTCCTCCTCGGCCTCCCAGACGTCCTCGCGGCCGCCGGCGTAGCCGAAGGTCGTGAAGCCCATCGACTCCAGGGCGACGTTGCCGGCCAGGATCAGCAGGTCGGCCCACGACAGGTTGCGGCCGTACTTCTTCTTCACCGGCCACAGCAGGCGGCGGGCCTTGTCGAGGTTGGCGTTGTCCGGCCAGCTGTTGAGCGGGGCGAACCGCTGCTGGCCGGCGCCGGCGCCGCCGCGGCCGTCGCTGATCCGGTAGGTGCCCGCGCTGTGCCAGGCCATACGGATGATCAGCGGGCCGTAGTGGCCGAAGTCGGCGGGCCACCAGTCCTGCGAGGTCGTCAGGACCTCCGCGATGTCCCGCTTCACGGCCGGCAGGTCGAGGGACTGGAACGCCTTGGCGTAGTCGAAGTCCTCACCGAGGGGGTTGGCCACGGCGGGGTTCTTCGCGAGGATCTTCAGATTCAGCCGCTCCGGCCACCACTGACGGTTTCCGCCACCCTGAGTCGGGTGCGCGGCGCGCCCGTGCGCGACCGGGCAGCCGCCTGAGGCCTCCGTCTTGGCATCGGTGACGACTGCATCGTGGTTCTCGGACATGGGAATCCTTCCGGACAGGGCGGATCACGGTGCTGAGGAACTACGGCTGGTGGCACAGTCGGGGCACAGGCCCCAGTAGATGACCTCGGCCTCGTCTATCGAGAAGCCGTGGTCGTCGGACGCGGTCAGGCAGGGTGCCTCGCCCGCCGCGCAGTCCACGTCGGCGACGGCACCGCACGACCGGCACACGACGTGGTGGTGGTTGTCGCCGACACGTCCCTCGAACCGGGCCGGGCTGCCGGCCGGTTCGATACGGCGCACGAGTCCCGCCGCGGTAAGGGCGTGCAGGGCCTCGTACACGGCCTGGAGGGAGACATGGCCGACGCGCTCACGCACCCCGGACGCGATCGCCTCCACGCCGAGGTGGTCACCCGCCCGCACGGTCTCCAGGAGTGCCACGCGCGCGGCCGTCACCCGCAGGCCCGCACCACGCAACTCCTGTGCCGCCGTCGGAGGCTCGGCTTCCGTCATGCCGCCGAACCTACCCTCATAAACACGAACGGTTCAAGAAAACGAAGGGTGAAAGTCTGGTGGGTTTCACGCGGGCCGGCCGGCGATCCTCGGGTCCGGCCGAGTTCCCGCCGAAAACGCGTCGGTCCGGGCGGGGACCGCCCTTCCCGGACCGACGTACACCTCCGTCATTCCCCTGGGCCGGTCAGCCGCCCAGCGCCGCCAGGACGACCTGCTTGGCCTCGTCCTGGACCTGGCGGAGGTGGTCGGCGCCCCGGAAGGACTCCGCGTAGACCTTGTAGACGTCCTCGGTGCCCGAGGGGCGCGCCGCGAACCAGGCGTTCTCGGTGGCCACCTTGATGCCGCCGATGGAGGCGCCGTTGCCCGGGGCCTCGGTGAGCACGGCCGTGACCGGCTCCCCGGCGAGGGTGTCGGCACTGACCTGGGCCGGGGACAGCTTGGCCAGCCGCGCCTTCTCCTCCCGGGAGGCGGGGGCGTCGATGCGGGCGTAGGCGGGTTCGCCGAAGCGCGCGGTGAGGGCCGCGTAGTGCTCGGACGGGGTCCTGCCGGTGACGGCCGTGATCTCGGAGGCGAGCAGGGCCAGGATGATGCCGTCCTTGTCGGTGGTCCACACCGAGCCGTCCCGGCGCAGGAACGACGCCCCGGCGGACTCCTCGCCGCCGAAGCCGAGCGAGCCGTCGGCCAGTCCGTCCACGAACCACTTGAAGCCCACGGGGACCTCGACGAGCCGGCGGCCGAGGTCGGCGGCGACCCGGTCGATCATCCCGGAGGACACCAGTGTCTTGCCCACGGCGGCCTCGGCGGGCCACTGCGCGCGGTGGGCGTAGAGGTAGGAGATGGCGGTGGCCAGGTAGTGGTTGGGGTTCATCAGCCCGCCGTCGGGGGTGACGATGCCGTGCCGGTCGGCGTCGGCGTCGTTGCCCGTGGCGATCCGGAACCGGTCGCGCTGCTCGATCAGCGAGGCCATCGCGTACGGCGAGGAGCAGTCCATGCGGATCTTTCCGTCCCAGTCCAGCGTCATGAACCGCCAGGTGGGGTCGGTGAGCGGATTGACCACGGTCAGGTCGAGGCGGTGCTGTTCGGCGATGCGGCCCCAGTAGGCGACGGAGGCTCCGCCGAGCGGGTCGGCGCCGATGCGCAGGCCCGCGTCGCGGATCGCGTCGAGGTCCAGCACGCTCGGGAGGTCGGAGACGTAGGCGCCGAGGAAGTCGTGGCGGCCGGTGCCGGGCGCGGCGAGCGCCCGCGTGTAGGGGATGCGGCGTACGTCCTTCAGCCCGGCCGCGATGATCTCGTTCGCCCGGTCCTGGATCCAGGAGGTCGCCTCGGAGCCGGCCGGGCCGCCGCTGGGCGGGTTGTACTTGAAGCCGCCGTCGCCGGGCGGGTTGTGGGACGGGGTGACGACCACGCCGTCGGCCAGGTGCGAGGTGCGGCCCCGGTTGTGGGTCAGGATGGCGTGCGAGACGGCCGGGGTGGGGGTGTAGCCGTCCGCGGCGTCGATGAGCACGGTGACGTCGTTGGCCGCGAACACCTCCAGCGCGGTGACCTTCGCCGGCTCGGACAGGGCGTGCGTGTCCGCGCCGAGGAAGAGGGGGCCGTCGGTGCCCTGCCCGGCGCGGTACTCGCAGATGGCCTGGCTGGTCGCGGCGATGTGGTCCTCGTTGAACGCCGTCGCCAGGGACGAGCCGCGGTGGCCGGACGTGCCGAACGCCACGCGCTGGCCCGGTTCGGCCGGGTCGGGGTGCAGAGCGTAGTACGCGGTCACCAGCCGGGCGACGTCGATCAGGTCCTCGGGCCCGGCCGGCCCGCCCGCTCGTTCCTGCTGCATGGCGCACTCCTCGCGTTCGATCGTGTGTCCGCTCGCCATGTCATCTTCCCCCCTCCCCGAGGCGGCGGGCGCGGCGACCGGCGGGGCCGGGGGTACCTTCCGGCCGAGGGCCGGGGACTGTCGCAACAGGCCCTGGGTGTCGGGCTGCCGGGCGCCGCGCGGGGACCGTCACCTAAGGGGCATGCCGTCGGACAGCGCGCCGCCGCCCAGTTGCTCGAACCGCTGCTGGACGTTGGCCGCGAAGGCCTGCGACTCGGCGCCGCCGTAGCCCTGCCCGGCGGCGCTCATCGCCACCGTCAGGACGCCCTTGAAGGGTGCGCTGGGGGAGGTACGCACCGGTGTGCACAGGAAGTTGAAGTCCTGGGGCGCCGGGGCGTCGTAGGTCCTCAGGGAGACCCGGGGCACCGTGGTCGGCCGGCCGGTGCGCAGCGCGTCGTCCATCGCCCGGAACACACCGACCTCGTCCAGGCCGGGCAGCACCCTGCGGCCGAGGCTGAACTGGGGCACCATGCCGAAGGCCTGGCCCTGCTTGCCGTTGGCGTAGCGCAGCAGGTGGTCGGGGCCCTCGGTGAGCATGATGGGGAACGGCGCCCCGTCGAACACCGCGAACAGCTCCTGCTGCTGGGCGAGCAGGCTGTCGCGCAGCTTGAACTCGGACAGCAGGGTCTCGGAGAGTTCCTGCATGCCCTGCCTGAGCTGGCGGTCCCAGGTGCGTGGCTTGAAGTCGGCGACGCACACGGTGCCGAGGATCACGCCGGTGTTGTCGCGCAGCGGAGTGCCCAGGTAGGAGCGCACGCCCAGGTCGTTGACCAGGGCGTTGCCCTTGAAGCGCGGATAGTCGAAGACGTCGTCCAGGGCGAGCTGGGACTGCTGGGCGACCACGTGGGGGCAGAAGCCGTAGTCGCCGGGCGCCTCGCGGGCGAGGTTGCTCAGATCGAACGGGATTCCGCCGCCCGCGGTGTCCACGGGCTCCTCGTCGGAACCGGTGGGCACGAACATGCCGCGGAACATCTGCCGCTCGTCGTTGATGAAGTTGACCATGGCCAGCGGCGACTGGGTGAAAGTGGCCGCGAGGCGCGCGACGCGGTCGAACGTGGCCTCCGCCTCGACCGTGTTGAGGCCGAGAATCCTCAGCCGGTGCGTCCGCTGCTCGCCGGAGGCGCGCTGCTGTTCGGGTGACAGGGAATCCATGGGGTCAGATCAAAGCAGAGTTCCGGCCCCCTGTGGATCACCACTCCCGGTCATTTCCGCCCCACCCGCCCCGCCGTCAACGTCTGTGCGGGGGGCAGGACTTGGCTTCCACGCCGGTCACCGTGGGGCGCTCCGGTCGGTACCGGGCAGGACCGGCACGTGCCCATTCGGGGATTCTGTCCAAACTTTTCGATGTTTCAACGCCCAGCGATCACTTCCCGTCAATCTTTGAACGCCCGGCGAACCGAAACGATTTTGCCCCCGACAATCATGCGGTGGACTTGCTGTCGACACTGACGCGTTCAGTCCGGCACGACACCAGGCGCTCGAATATGAGTTCGAAATTGGGAAGGGTGAGGCGGGTGCACGGTCCCCGGTCCGGGCCCGAGCAGTGGGTGCGTCGAGACCGTCGGCCCCGCTTCCTTGGGCGGGCGTCACACCGTCGGCCCCCTGTCCCCGCATCGGTTTTACGCCACGACTCCCGCCTGCCGTGATCGCGCGGCCCGGAGACGGCGGAGGCCCGTCGGCCTGAACGCGGTGGCGCCCCCGGCGGTGCACAGCCGGGGGTCCGCACGACGGGAGCGCCCACACGACGGGACCGCCACGCGACCGGTTCGCGAGATTCCCTTCTCCGCCGTCCTCGTTCCGGGACGGTTGCTCAGCCTCTGACAAGTGACGTATGCGTGCGGAAAGTTGCGATGGGGCAAGATCAACTGCGCCAGGGCGTAGGAGTCGTGGCGACGTATGAACGGAGTTCTCTCATGAACAGGTCCGACGTGGACCCTCGGTCGGTCGCGGTGATCGGCATGGCCTGCCGGCTGCCCGGCGCCGCCACGCCCGGTCAGCTGTGGGCTCTGCTGCGGGACGGCGTGGACGCCACCAGCGAGACGCCTCCTGAACGCTACGACGTGGACGCCCTCCACTCCCCCGGCGCCGGCCCGGGGCGCATAGCCGCCCGCCGGGGCGGCTACCTGGACCGGGTGGCGGAGTTCGACGCGGAGTTCTTCGGGATGTCGGCCACCGAGGCCACCGAACTCGACCCGCAGCAGCGGCTGTTGCTGATGACGGCCTGGGACGCGCTGGAGGACGCCGGGCAACGTCCCGACCGGCTGGCGGGCAGCCGGTCCGCCGTCTTCGTCGGCAACGCCCGCGCCGACCACCTGGAACTCTCCCTGCGCCGCGGCCCCGAGTCGGTGACGGCCGCCCAGCTCAACAACTTCCGCTCCCTGCTGTCCGCCCGCCTGTCCCACTTCCTCGACCTCCGCGGCCCCAGCGTCGTCGTGGACACCGCCTGTTCGTCCTCGCTGGTCGCCGTGCACCAGGCCGTGCAGAGCCTGCGCGCCGGGGAGAGCCCGCTGGCCCTGGCCGCGGGGGTGAACCTGGCGCTGCGTCCGGACGAGGGCCTGGTCCTCACCCACGCCGGCGCGATGGCCGGCGACGGGCGCACCAAGTTCGGCGACGCGGGCGCGGACGGCTACTCCCCGAGCGACGCGGTGGCCGTGGTCGTCCTCAAGCGCCTGACCGACGCGCTGGCCGACGGCGACCGCGTCCGCGCGGTCATCCGGGGCAGCGCGATCGGCAACGACGGCCGCACCAGCGACTCGGTGCTCAACCCGTCGCTCCAGGGCCAGCTCGACGTGCTGCGCTGGGCGTACGAGGACGCCGGCGTGGACCCGGCCGACGTCGACTACGTCGAGGCGCACGGTTCCGGCTCGCCGGCCCTCGACCCGCTGGAGCTGAGCGCGCTGGGCGAGGTGCTCGGCAGGGGGCGGCCCGCCCACCGGCCGCTGCTGGTCGGCTCGGTCAAGACCAACGTCGGGCACGCGGAGGCCGCCGGCGGCATGGCCGGGCTGGTCAAGGCCGTGCTGTGCCTGGAGCACGGCCAGATACCGGCCAGCCTGAACCTGGACACCCCGCACCCGGGCGTCGCCTGGGACAGCCTGCCGCTGGAGGTGCCGGCCAAACTCCGGGACCTGCCCGACCCGGGGCGGCCCGCCGTCGTCGGGGTCGGCGGGCAGGGCTCCTCCGCGCTCAACGCCCACGTGGTGCTCGCCCAGGCCGACGCCCCGGCCGCGGCGCCCGCCGGCGAGACGGACGCCACGCCGTACGTCCTGGCCCTCTCGGCGCACAGCCCCGCCGCCCTCGAGGCGCTGGCCTCGGCCTACGCCGCCTATCTGCGTCCGGGCGGCGAGGGAGCGTCGTACGCGCTGCGCGACATCTGCTACAGCGCGGCCACACGGCGGCAGCACCACACGCACCGCGTCGCGGTGGTCGGCCGCACCCACGAGGAGCTGGCGGACGCGCTCACCGGGGTCCCGGCACTGGGCGGGCGCCCGCTGTCGGCCGTCGCCGACCGCTACCTCGCCGGCGAGGAGCCCGACTGGGAGGCGGTGTTCGGCCCGCCGGGCCGCTACGTCCCGCTGCCCGCCTACCCCTGGCAGCTGCGCCGGTACTGGCCGGGCGAGGAGCACGGCGACGGGCACGACGAGGCCGGCGACCTGGCCGCCTGGGTGCTGCGCGAGCACGCCCGCACCGGTTTCGACGACGCCTCCTCCCTCACCGACATCGGCATCGACTCGCTGGCGAAGCTGCGGATCGTCGTGGAACTGGCCAAGCGGTGCCGGCAGGAGGTCGACCCGGAGGAGTTCGGGCGGCTGCGCACCGTCGGCGAGCTGCGGCAGTGGACCCGGGCGCTGGAGGCGGCGGTCCGGTGAACACCCCCCAGACCCTCTACGAGTGGTTCGCCCGCACGGCCGCCGCGCACCCCGAGGAGCCGGCCCTGGAGGTCGACGGGGCCCGGCTGACCTACAGCGAACTGCGCGAGCGCGCCGAGCGGACGGCCGCGGACCTGGTCGCGGCGACCGGCGGCGGCCCGCCGCGACGGGTCGGGCTGCTCGCCACCCGCTCGGTGACCGCCTACGCCGGTTACCTCGCCATCCTGCGGGCCGGCGCGACCGTCGTCCCCCTGAACCCGGAGCACCCCACCGCACGCACGGCCGGCGTCGTCGAAGCGGCCGCCCTCGACCTCATCCTGACCGAGACCCCCGACGCCGCCGCAGACCTCGGCGTCCCCGTCCACGTGCCCGGTCCGGCGACCCCGCACAGGGACGCCCCCGGCGCCACCGCGGGCGGCCCCGGGGCGGACGGTGCGGCCGTGGGGGTCGGCGGGGCGGACAAGGCGAGCGAGGCCGAGCAAGCCGACGCGGCCACCGCTACCGGCACGGCAATCGGGGCCGCCCCCACCGGAACCGGCGCGAGCACCAGCGCGAGCGGCGAGACCCCGACAGGGGACACGAAGGCCCACAGACCCGGAACGGCCGTCGGCGTAGACGGAGCCACAGGGGCCGGCGAGGCCGACGCGGCCGGGCGGGCCGACGCAGGTGTCGGAGCCCCTGCGGCGGGCAGCGGGGCGTTTCGGCAGGTGGGGCCCGACGATGTCGCGTACATCATCTTCACCTCCGGCTCGACCGGCGCGCCCAAGGGGGTGCCGGTGCGGCACCGGAACATCTGCGCCTATCTGGAGCAGGTCGCCGGACGGTACGGCATCGGCCCGGGCAGCCGGCTGTCGCAGACCTTCGAGCTGACGTTCGACGGGTCCGTGCACGACCTGTTCGTCGCCTGGGCGGGCGGCGGCACCCTCGTCGTGCCCCGGCGCAGCCAGTTGCTGTCCCCGGTCAAGACCATCAACAGCCTGCGGCTGACGCACTGGTTCTCGGTGCCGTCGCTGATCACGTTCGCCTCCCGTCTGGGCACCCTCGCCCCCGGCGGCATGCCCACCCTGCGCTGGAGCGTCTTCGGCGGCGAGCCGCTCACGCTCCAGGCGGCCCGCGAGTGGCGCACCGCCGCTCCGGGCAGTCGCCTCGAAGTCCTCTACGGCCCCACCGAAGTGACCATCTCCTGCACCGCCTACCGGTTCCCCGAGGACGTCGCCGACTGGCCGCACACCCCCAATGGCACCGCGCCGATCGGCGCCGGCCACCCGGCCCTGGAACTGATGCTGCTGGGCGAGGACGGCCGGCCGGGCGACACCGGCGAGCTGTGCGTACGGGGCCCGCTGCGCTTCGCCGGATACCTGGACCCCGCGCACAACGCGGGCCGCTTCCTCACCGAGGACCTCCGGCCGGCCGGCGACGGACCGCCCGAGCAGCGGCACTGGTACCGGACGGGAGACCGGGTCACCGTGCGGGACGGCCGGCTCGTCCACCTCGGGCGGACCGACCACCAGGTGAAGATCCGCGGTCACCGGATCGAGCTGGGCGAGATCGAGGCCGCGCTGCGCGGGCAGCCCGGGGTGCGGGACGCCGTCGTCGTCACCGTGCCGGCCGTCGACGGCGAGCCCGAGCTGCGGGCCGCGGTGAGCGGGCCGGGCTGCGTGCCCGACCGGCTGTACACGGCCCTGGGCGACCGGCTGCCGCCGTACATGATGCCCAGCCGGATCACCGTCCTGGAGCGGCTGCCGCTCAACCCCAACGGCAAGATCGACCGCCGGGCCGTGCTCACCGAACTCGGGTGCGCGCGCTGAGTTCTTCCTGACCTTCCCTGTCCCCGAGTCCCCGAGTCCCCGAGTCATCGTCCACCGACGTTCGTTGTGAGGCATCCGCATGTACGACGCCATCGTGGTGGGGGCGCGCTGCGCCGGCGCGCCCACCGCTCTGCTGCTGGCCCGGGCGGGACACCGGGTCCTCCTGCTCGACAAGGCGGCGTACGGCTCCGACACCCTCTCCACCCACCTGATCCACCAGCCCGGCGTCGCCGCGCTCGCCCGCTGGGGCCTGCTGGAGCGGGTGCGCGCCTCGGGCTGCCCGCCCATCGAGCGCGCGGTCTACGAGGTCGCCGACATCCATATCGAGGGCTGCGCCCGGGGTGTGGAGGGGCAGCGGGCGGGATTCGCCCCGCGGCGGCACGTGCTGGACGCCCTCCTGGTGGACGCGGCCGTCGAGGCGGGGGCCGAGTTCCGCGACCACTGCCGGGTGACCGGGCTGCTGCGCGACGGCACCGGCCGGGTCGTCGGCGTCGAGGGCAGGCACGGCGGGCGCGCGTTCACCGAGCGCGCGCGCCTGGTGATCGGCGCGGACGGGATGCGTTCCGCGGTCGCCCGGCTGGCGGCGGCGCCGTACACGGTGCAGGACCCCCGGCTGACCTGCGCCTACTACACCTACTGGCAGGACGTCCCGGCCGATCTGGAGCTGTACGAGCGGCCCGGCGGCTGGGTGGCCACGGTGCCCACCCACGACGCGGCGACCCTCGTCCTGGCCTACTTCCCCCAGTCCCGCTTCGAGGAGGTCCGTACCGACGCGTGGCGCGCCTACCGGGAGCAGATACGCGCCACCGCGCCCGCCCTGCACGAGCGGCTGGCGGACGCGAGGCCGGTGGAGCGGCTGCACGGCAGCGGCGACCAGCAGAACTTCTTCCGGCAGCCGACCGGACCCGGCTGGGTCCTGGTGGGCGACGCCGCGCACCACAAGGACTCCATCACGGCACGGGGGATCAGTGACGCCTTCCAGCAGGTCGAGGCACTGGTGGCGGCGGTGAGCGGCACGCTCGGCGGCGATCCCGCGCGCCTGGACGCGGCGCTGAGCCGGTTCGCCGACGACGGCAGGGCATCCCTCGCACCGGGCTACGAGGCCACGCTCGGCGCCGCCCGGCTGGACCCGCACGAGCGGCGGCTCTCCCTGCTGCGGGCCGTGCAGTCGGATCCGGAACTCACCTCGATCTACCTCGACATGGTGGCCGGGATCGCCTCCGCCTCGGACCTGTACACCCCGCGGCTGCTCGCGCTGCTGTGAAGGGTGCCAACTATGTGGAGATACAGGCCAGTTGCCGCAGACCGCATATGACGCTGCGCGATGATCCTGATACCGTGCAGCTCGCGCCGACCTCGATCACGGTGAGCCACCAGGCCGCAGCGCGGGGATCGTCGAACGTCGAGCGCACCTGCCCGCACCGCTGTACCGCTGCTGTACGAGGAATCAGATGCCAGGCACCCGCGACCGGCGGACACGTCACCGCGCCGCTTCCCCCCGATCACTGCGATCCTCGTTCGTCCTCCCCTTCGTCGTCCCCGCGGTCTGTCTCAGCGGCCTGTGGGGGTACACGGCGGCCGGACTCGTGGACGACCAGGTCCGGTTGCACACCGAGGCCGACCATGTCACGTCCCTCGCCCGGCCCGCGCAGGAGCTGCTGACGCGGATCCAGGACGAGCGCCGGCTGACCGCCGTGTGGCAGGCGGCCCGCACAGGCGCCGCTCGGGCGGACCTGGACGCGGCCCGCAAGAAGACCGACACCGCCCTCGCCGAGTACCACCGGCAGGCGGACGGCGCGGACACGGCCACGCTGCGGCGCCGGGCCGGGGCGTTCGACGGCGCGCTGGCGTCACTGGCGGACCGCCGGTCCGCCGTCGACGCGCGCAGGCTGTCGCCCGGCGACGCCTTCGCGTACTTCACCGACGCCGCCTCCCAGGGCCTGGCCCTGCTCACCGCGGCGGTGCGCGGCGACGACGGGACGCTGGAGCGCGCAGGCACGGCGACGGTGGCGCTGGCCCAGATCACCGAGATGCTGGCGCGCGAGGACGCGCTGGTCTCCGCGGCCCTGCCCGCCCGCCGCATCACGGAGGCCGACCGCGTCCGCTTCGGCGCGTACCTGGGCTTCCAGCGGGCCGCGCGGGCGGGGCTGATCGTCGAGGACCTGCCCGGCGACGCGGCCGCCGGGTACGCGCGGATCACCTCCGGCACGCGGTGGGCCACGGTCGGCTCGGTGGAGGACGCCGTCACCGGCGGCCGGGGCACCGCTCTGCCGCAGCGCGCCACCGACTGGCCGGCCGCCGCGGACGGCGTCGTGGGTGACGCCCAGACGCTGGGCGCCACCTCGTTGGAGGCGTGGGCCGGCGATGCCTCGGACCGGGCCGACGAGCTGCTGCTGGCCACCCTGCTGGGCACGGCGGCCACGCTGGCGGCGCTGGCCGCCGCCGCGGTCCTGGCGCTGCGCACGCGCCGCTCGGTGACGAGCCGCCTCGCCGAGTCCGACCGCCTTGCCGAGCGGCTCTCCGAACTCCGGTCGAGCGCCGAGCTGCTGGCGACCCACCGGCTCCCCGAGGTGCTGGGCCGAATAGAACGGGGCGAGCGGATCGATCCGGCCGTGCTCACCCCGCGGCGGTCGCAGGCGGGCGACGAGATCGGGCGGCTGTACTCGGCCGTCGACCAACTGGCGCACGTCGCCGCCCGGTCGGCGCTGCGCCAGTCCCGGGGCCGGGAGGGCTCGGACAAGGTCGTGGGGCAGCTCATCCGGCGCGCCCAGGTGCTGATCCACCGGCTGATCGCGCTGCTGGACGACCTCGAACGCAAGCACGAGGACTCGGACCTGCTCAAGGACATCTTCCGCGTCGACCATCTGGCCACCCGGGTGCGGCGACACGCGGAGAACCTGATGATCCTCAGCGGTGCTCCGCCGAGCCGCCGTACGACCCAGCCCGTCGCCCTCACCGATGTGATGCGCAGCGCGGTGGCGGAGACCGAGCAGTACACCAGGGTCAGGGTGAAGAACACGCCGGCGGACCGGCGGGTGGCCCTGGCCGGCCGTGCCGTCGCCGACGTCACGCATCTGCTGGCCGAACTAATCGAGAACGGCACCAGCTTCTCCCCGCCGGACACCCAGGTGACGGTGAGCGCCACCCGGGTCGCCAAGGGCCTGGCCGTCCATGTGGAGGACCAGGGCCTCGGCATGCCCGCGGACCTGCTGGAGCGGGCCAACCGACTGCTCGCCGAGCCGCCCAGGGTCGACATGACCGTGTTCGGCGAGGACCCCCGCCTGGGGCACTTCGTGGTGGCGCGGCTCGCCGAGCGGCACGGCATCAAGGTGGTGCTGCGCGAGTCGGACTACGGCGGCACGCTCGCCCTGGTGGTGATCCCCGTCCCGCTGCTGGAGGACACCTCCTCGCCCGTCGTCGACCAGCTCCAGTCGGCCGCGGTGGCCGCGGGCCGGGCCGTGGAGAGCGGGCCGGAACCCCGGCTGACGGGCGCCGGGCAGCACGCGGCCGCGGCCGGCCCCGACGCCCTGACGGGGGTGGGCGCCCGTGAGACCGGCGCCGAGGGCGTCATCGTCCACACGGCGCTGCCGGACCACAACGGTTTCCCCGAGTACGGAGGTGCAGGCCTGTTGCCCCCCGCGTCGGAACACCCCGCACCCACGGCCCCGGAGCCGGCCCCGTCCGTCCGGCCGTCCCCGCCGGCACCACCGGCCCATCCGGCGCCGTCGGCCCACGTGGCTCCACCGGCACCACCGGCCCACCCGGCGCCGTCGGTCCACGCGGCTCCACCGGCAAACCCGGCACCACCGGCCCACCCGGCGCCGTCGGCCCGACGCGCCGGGCCGGCCGGACCGGCTCCGCAGCCGCCGGCACCGGCCGCGGAGCCCTACCGGCGGACGGCACCGCCGCCCGCGCAGTCGCCCGCGCAGTCGCCCGCACACCCGTCCGTACAGGCGCCCGCACACCCACCCGCGCGGCAGATCCCGGAGCCGTCCGGAGGGCCCGGCGCGCCGGACACCCCCCGTCCGCTCACGACGCCGTCGGTCCTGCCGCAACGGGTCAGGGGGGCCAGCCTGGCCCAGCAGTTGCGCAGTCAGGCGGCACAGGCCGAGGACGAGCCCGAGGGCACGAGCGACGACGACGTCATCTCGCCGCACGCGTCGGCCCGTGCGATGAGCGCCATCCACCAGGGGCTCAAGCGGGCCTGGAGCTCCGAGAACGCCCAGGACGCCGAGTACGCCGAGGACGATGACACGCCGCACGGTGCGCACGGGCGGCCCAGCGACGCGGCAGGCCCCACTGCCCCTGAACTGTGAGGACGTTAAGCAATGACTGAGCAGGTACACACCGGACGTCAGCTCGACTGGCTCCTGGACGGTCTGGTGGACCGGATACCGGAGATCCGGTGCGCCATCGTGCTCTCCGGTGACGGTCTTCTGATCGGCAAGTCCAAGGACATGCTCCGCGACGACGCCGAGCACCTGTCGGCGGTGGCCTCGGGTGTGCACAGCCTCGCCCGCGGCGCCGCGCGTCACTTCCACAGTGGACGCGTGCAGCAGACGGTCATTCAGATGGACAAGGCGTTCCTCTTCGTCACGGCCGCGGGCAAGGGGGCCCGCCTGGCATCGCTCGCCTCTCAGGAAGTGGATGTGGGGATGATGGCGTACGAGATGGGCACGCTCGTCAAGCAGGTGGGCCAGTATCTGACGGCCGCGCCGCGCGTGCAGTCCGCGACCGGCGGCCCCGTTCAGGATGCCTGAGCCGCGCCGGCACGACGTCGAGGAGGCCGGACGCTACTTACGGCCGTACGCCATCACCGGCGGACGCACCCAGCACAGTCAGTACGCGTTCACGCTGATCACGCTGGTCGTGGCGCGGTCGGCGCACGGGCCGGCCACGGGCCATCTGGAGCCGGAGGCGGCCCACATCCTCGACCTGTGCCGGGACCGTGCGCTGGCGGTCGCGGAGATCGCCGCGCTGCTGGACCTGCCGGTGAGCGTGGTGAAGGTGCTGTGCGGGGATCTGCTCGACGCCTCGCTGATCCTGGTGCAGTCGCCGCCCGGTCAGGAGAGCCGGCCGAGTGTGGAACTCATCGAAAGGGTGATGGATGGTATCCGTCAGCTCTGAACCGGTCATGCCGACCGCGCTGAAGATCCTCATCGCGGGCGGCTTCGGAGTGGGCAAGACCACCATGGTGGCCGCGGTGAGCGAGGTGCCCCCGCTGGAGACGGAGGAGCGGATGACCGAGGCGAGCCTCGGTGTCGACGACCTGTCCGGGGTGGAGGGCAAGTCCTCGACGACGGTGGCGATGGACTTCGGCCGCATCACGATCGCTCCGGAACTGGTCCTGTACCTGTTCGGCACGCCCGGCCAGGACCGGTTCTGGTTCATGTGGGATGACCTGGCCACCGGCGCGCTCGTCGCGGTGGTCCTCGCGGACACCCGGCGGCTGGAGGCGTCGTTCGCCTCGATCGACTTCTTCGAGGCGCGCGGCATCCCTTTCGCCGTCGGCGTCAACTGTTTCCACGGGCGGCGCGACTGCACCGCCGATCAGGTGCGGGCCGCGCTGGACCTGGACGCGTCCACCCCGGTGGTGATGTGCGACGTGCGCGACCGCGCCTCCAGCAAGCAGGTCCTCCTCAGCGCGCTGGAGGCGGCCCGCGCCCGGGCCACCGCGGAACGTGACATGACGTACGCCGTGTGACGGCCCGGGAGTTCTGCCCGGCGCCGGGATCACGTTCGTGCGGGCTTCGGCAGCCCGGTCACATGGGCGGTGCCGTTTCCTCCCGGTGCCGGCGGGTACGCGGCGAGCGTGATCCCCACTGAGGAGAACGGCCCGGAGGCCGCCACCGTCACCGTCCGGCCGTACGGCAATCCGCTGCCCCTGGGGTTCTTCTCGTTCGGCATCGGCATGGTGCTGCTGGCCGGGATCGGCCTGGGCCTGCTCACCGGCGACGAGGTGCGCTCCGCGGGCATCCTGCTCGCGGTCTTCGTCTTCCCGCTGGAGTTCCTCGCCGCCGTCATGGCCTTTCTGACCCGGGACACCGCCGCGGCGGCGGCGCTCGGGCTGTTCGCCACGTCGTGGGCCGCGCTGGGAGTGCTGCACATCGTCGCGCCCGGGCAGCGGACCAGCACCGCCCTCGGCATGTACCTGTGCGCCTTCGCCCTCATGCTGCTGCCCTTGGCGGTGACCGGCTTCCTGGGCAAGGCGCTGCTCGGCGTGGTCCTGAGCGTCTCCACGCTGCGGGCCGCGCTGGCGGCCGCCTATCAGCTCGGTGCGCCGCACGCACTCGAACTCGCCGACGCCGCCGCCGCGTTGCTGCTGGTGGCGCTGGCGCTGTACGCCGGCACCGCCTTCCTCGTCGAGGACCTGCGGCAGCGTACGGTCCTGCCGGTACTGCGCCGCGGGGACGCCCGGCGGGCGGTCGAGGAGGATCCGGACGGCCGGCGGACCGGCCGGGCGCGGGAGCCGGGCGTCCGCAGGCAGTTGTGAAGGCGTCCCGCACCGCGCGGGCAGCGCGTCAGGACTGCGTGACGGCGAGGGTGAGCAGTGCCGCCGCGGCCAGGACGGCCACGGCGGCGATCACGGAGGCCACACAGCGCGCCCGCAACCGCGAGTACCGCTCCTCGTACTCGCCGCGCAGGCCCCGGCATCGGTCCGCGACGCGCTGGAGGTCCGCACGCGCCCGGACCAGGCAGTCGCGGACGTAGTGCTGTTCGATCTCCTCCCGCTGGGCGGTGGTCAGCCATTCCAGCGGCTCGGTGAAGGCGCGGGCCCGCTCCTCGGCCTCGGCGACGCGCGCCTGCCAGAGCAGATAGCCCTCCACCTGGTTGACGACGTGGGCGGGTGAGACCGGCTCGTCGTCCGTGCGTCTGCGTGCGTCCGTCATGTCGGCAGGCCCAGGTTCTCCCGCTTGTCCGTGAGCGAGACCTCGGGATGGCTCATGTCGAAGGCCGGGGACTCGCTGCGGATCATGGGCAGCGTGACGAAGTTGTGCCGCGGCGGCGGGCAGGAGGTCGCCCACTCCAGCGAACGGCCGTAGCCCCAGGGGTCGTCGATCTCGATCTTCTTGCCGTACTTGGCCGTCTTCCACACGTTGTAGAAGAAGGGCAGCGTGGACAGGCCCAGCAGGAACGAGCCGATGGTGGAGACCATGTTCAGCGCGGTGAAGCCGTCGGCGGCCAGGTAGTCGGCGTACCGTCGCGGCATGCCCTCGGCGCCCAGCCAGTGCTGGACGAGGAAGGTGGTGTGGAAGCCGACGAACAGCATCCAGAAGTTCATCTTGCCCAGCCGCTCGTCGAGCATCTTGCCGGTCCACTTGGGCCACCAGAAGTAGAAGCCCGCGAACATCGCGAAGACGACGGTGCCGAAGACGACGTAGTGGAAGTGCGCCACCACGAAGTAGCTGTCGGAGACGTGGAAGTCCAGCGGCGGGGAGGCAAGGATCACGCCGGTCAGACCGCCGAAGAGGAAGGTGATCAGGAAGCCGACCGACCACAGCATCGGCGTCTCGAAGGACAGCGCCCCCTTCCACATGGTGCCGATCCAGTTGAAGAACTTCACACCGGTCGGTACCGCGATCAGGAAGGTCATGAAGGAGAAGAACGGCAGCAGCACACCGCCGGTGACGTACATGTGGTGGGCCCACACGGTCACCGACAGGCCCGCGATCGAGATCGTCGCGCCGACCAGGCCCATGTAGCCGAAGATCGGCTTGCGGGCGAAGACGGGGATGATCTCCGTGACGATGCCGAAGAACGGCAGCGCGATGATGTACACCTCGGGATGGCCGAAGAACCAGAAGAGGTGCTGCCACAGCAGCGCACCGCCGTTGGCCGGGTCGAAGACGTGGGCACCGAACTTGCGGTCCGCCTCCAGCGCGAGCAGCGCGCCCGCCAGGATGGGGAAGGCGAGCAGCACCAGGATGCTGGTGAGCAGGACGTTCCACACGAAGATCGGCATGCGGAACATGGTCATGCCCGGCGCGCGCATGCAGACGATCGTGGTGACGAAGTTGACCGAGCCCATGATGGTGCCGAAGCCGGACAGGGCCAGACCCATGATCCAGAGGTCTCCGCCGATGCCCGGCGAGTGCACCGCGTCGGTCAGCGGGGAGTAGGCGAACCAGCCGAAGTCGGCCGCGCCGTTGGGCGTGAGGAAGCCACCCACCGCGATCAGCGAACCGAGCAGGTACAGCCAGTAGGCCAGCATGTTCAGCCGCGGGAAGGCCACGTCCGGGGCGCCGATCTGCAGCGGCATGATCCAGTTCGTGAAGCCCGCGAACAGCGGCGTCGCGAACATCAGCAGCATGATCGTGCCGTGCATCGTGAAGAACTGGTTGAACTGCTCGTTCGACATGATCTGCAGACCCGGACGGGCCAGTTCGGCCCGCATCAGCAGCGCCAGGATGCCGCCGAACACGAAGAACACGAACGAGGTGACCAGATACAGCGAGCCGATCGTCTTGTGATCGGTCGTCGTCGCCCACTTCACCACCACGGCACCGGCCCGCAGGCGGCGACGGGGACCGGCGGTTTCCGGCGTGATGTGCTGAACGTCTGTCATGCGGCCCGTGACACGCTTTCTCGCGAAGACATGGATGCGTGAGTTCCGCGGTGATGTCCGCAGGGCTCGGCACCATCCTCGTGGCTCGGGCACGCACGGCACCGTCTGCCGTCGCCGGGATGGCCCAACATCGGGCCGAATGCACCCGGTCGGCCTACACGGCGCGTGGGTCAGGCGCGTGGGTCAGGGGCGTGGGTCAGGCGGGCCGGGCCGGCCGCTCGGGTCCGACCGCGTACGGCGGGAGCTGCGCCGGGCTCACCCGCTCCCCCAGCACCTCGGCCATGAACCGCACCAGCCACCGTTGGGAGGGGCTGCGGGAGGACTCGTGCCGGGCGTAGAGGGCGACCTCGATCGGCTCGGTCTCGAAGGGCAGCCGGACCAGCCGCAGCCTGTGGGAGGCGGTGAAGACCTCGCCGACGTACTCGGGGACGATGGCGATCAGGTCGGTCTGTTCCAGCAGGTAGGGCAGCATCGAGAAGCGGGTGGCGTCGACCACCACGCGGTCCAGCAGGTCGTGCGTGGCGAGCACGGCCCGCGGCACGACGTGCCCGCTGGAGCCGAAGACGGTGGCGTGGTGCTCGGCGGCGAGCTCCTCCAGGGTGACCGCCTCGCCCCGGATCCGGGGGTGGTCGGCGGCCACCATGCCGACGTAGCGCTCGTGGAAGAGCGGGATCCGCACCGTCCGGTGGGAGGTCAGCACCGGGGTGGCCACAAAGGCGTCGAGGTCGCCGCGGCGCAGCTGCTGCTCGGCGTCGTCCACGTCGAGCGGCCGGACGATGAACGACACCCGGGGCGCACGCTCGCGGGCCGCCGCCAGGAGGCGGGGCAGCAGGGTGGCCTCGCCGAGGTCGGAGAGGGCCAGCGTGAACCGGCCCGGCATGGTGGCGGGGTCGAAGGCGTCGGCCTGGCGGATGGTGCCGTCGATCTCGGCCAGGGCCCGCCGCAGCGGCTCGTACAGCCGGCGGGCGCCGGCGGTGGGCGTCAGGCCGCGTCCCGTGCGCCGGAACAGTTCGTCGTCGAAGTGCCGGCGCAGCTTGCCCAGGCTGTAGCTCACGGTGGGCTGGGTGACGTGGAGGGTCTCCGCGGTGGCCGTGACGCTGCCGGTCTCGTACAGCAGCACGAACACGCGCGCGAGATTGAGATCAAAGCTCCGCATGGTCCCCATATCGAGGAACTCTATATCGCCGCTCGGGAACATTTATTGGTGCCCATGTCGGGGCCTTGCCTAGCGTGCGTCGCATCACTCGAAAGGAACGTCCGTGCCTTCCGTACGTCATGTCTCCCACGAGCTCCTGCGACGCCAGGGGCTCACCACCGTCTTCGGCAATCCCGGCTCCAACGAGCTGCCCTTCCTGGCCGGTCTGCCGGACGGCTTCCGCTACGTCCTGGGTCTGCACGAGGGGGCGGTCGTCGGCATGGCCGACGGCTACGCCCAGGCGACCGGGCGGCCGGTGCTGGTCAACCTGCACGCGGCCGCCGGCTCCGGGAACGCGATGGGCGCGCTGACCAATGCGGTGGCCTCGCGGACCCCGCTGGTGATCGTGGCCGGACAGCAGGTGCGCCCCGCCGTCGGCCCGGAGGCCAACCTGGCCAACGTGGACGCCCCGGCGCTGATGAAGCCGCTGGTCGGCTGGGCGGCGGAGCCGGCGTGCGCCGAGGACGTGCCGCGCGCGCTCGCGCAGGCCGTGTTCGAGGCCGAGCTCCAGCGCCGGCCGACGTATCTGTCGGTGCCCTACGACGACTGGGCGGCCGACGTCGACGACAACTGCCTGGCCGTGCTGGACCGGCGGGTCGAGCGGGCCCGCGTGCCGGACGGGGAGCAGTCCCGCCGGCTCGTCGAGCGGGTGGCCGCCGCCGAGCGGCCCGCGCTGGTGCTGGGCGGCGACATCGACTCGGCCGGCCTGTTCGACGACGCCGTGCGGCTGGCCGAGCGCCTGGGCGGGCCGGTCTGGGCGGCACCCTCGCTGTTCCGGCTGCCCTTCCCCAACCGGCATCCGCTGTTCCGCGGGGTGCTGCCCGCCGGGATCGCGCCCGTGTGCCAGGCGCTGGAAGGGCACGACCTCGTGCTGGTGCTGGGCGCGCCGGTGTTCCGGTACCACGAGTACCAGCCGGGCCGGTATCTGCCGGAGGGCACCCGGCTGATCCAGGTGACCGAGGACGCCTCCGCGGCCGCGCGGGCACCGATGGGCGAGGCGCTGGTCGCCGACCCGGGCGCGGTGATCGACCTGCTGATCGAGCGGCTGGGCTCCCCCGCCGCGCCCACGGGCCCGTACCGGCCGGTGCCCGAGCCGCCGGCCGCCGAGCGGCCGCTGCTGCATCCCGAGGAGGTCTTCGCGGCGCTGCGCGACCGGCTGCCCGAGGACACCGCGTACGTGGTCGAGTCGACCTCGACGAACTCCTCCTGGTGGCGCCAGATGGATCTGCGCCGGCCCGGCTCCTACTACTTCCCGGCGGCCGGCGGACTGGGGTTCGGGCTGCCCGGCGCGGTCGGGGTCGCGCTGGCACAGCCGGACCGGCCGGTCGTGGGCGTGATCGGCGACGGCTCGGCCAACTACGGCATCACCGCGTTGTGGACGGCCGCCCAGCACCGCGTTCCGCTGACGATCGTGCTGCTGCGCAACGGGACGTACGGCGCGCTGCGCTGGTTCGGCGGACTGCTCGGTGTGCCGGACGCCCCCGGCCTGGACATCCCGGGTCTGGACTTCACCCGGATCGCGGAGGGCTACGGAGTCCGCGCGACGCAGGTGGGCGACGTCGAGGAACTGCGGGCCGTCCTCGCCGAACGCCCCGACGGGCCGCGGCTCGTCCAGGTCGACACGGCCCTCACCACCCCCTCCTGAGCACACCTGCCCGCCCGGGCCGCACCCGGGCGACCCGACGAACCGCTTCGACGAAAGGGACACCGATGGCACTCCTGGACAGCGACGTCTGGGCCAAGAAGTTCTTCAGCGACGGCTGGCGGAGCTCCGCCGCCGAGCAGCCGGTCGTCGAGCCGGCGACCGGCGACCAGCTCGCGACGGTGGGCCTGGCGACGGCCGAGGACGTCGGCCGGGCCGCCGCGCGGGCGGCCGAGGCGCAGCGCGCGTGGGCGGCGACCTCCCCGCAGCGCCGGGCGGCGGTGCTGCGCCGGGCGGGCGAGCTGTTCGCCGAGCACGCGGCCGAGGTGGAGGACTGGCTGGTGCGCGAGGCCGGTTCGGTGCGGGCCAAGGCGGGCTTCGAGGTGGGGCTCGCCGTGGGCGAGTGCTTCGAGTGCGCGGGGCTGCCGACACATCCGCAGGGCGAGGTGCTGACCTCCGAGGAGGCCCGCTGGTCGCTCGCCCGGCGCCGCCCGGCCGGTGTCGTGAGCGTCATCGCGCCCTTCAACTTCCCGCTGATCCTCGGTCTGCGCTCGGTGGCGCCCGCGCTCGCCCTGGGCAATGCGGTCCTGCTCAAGCCGGATCCGCGCACCGCGGTGAGCGGCGGCGTGGTCATCGCGCGGATCTTCGAGGAGGCCGGGCTGCCGGCCGGGGTGCTGCACCTGCTGCCGGGGGACGGGGCGGTCGGCCAGGCGGTCGTCGAGGCCCCCGAGGTGCGGGTGGTCTCCTTCACCGGGTCCACGGCGGTGGGGCGGGCGATCGGCGAGCGGGCGGGCCGGCTGCTCAAGCGGGCCCATCTGGAGCTGGGCGGCAACAACGCACTGGTGGTGCTGGAGGGCGCGGATGTGCCCAAGGCGGCGTCGGCCGGAGCGTTCGGCTCGTATCTGCACCAGGGACAGATCTGCATGACGACCGGCCGTCACATCGTCCACGAGTCGCTGCTGGCGGAGTACACGGCCGCGCTGGCCGCGAAGGCGAAGGCGCTGCCGGTGGGCGACCCGGCCCGCGAGGACGTGGCGCTCGGCCCGCTCATCGACCGGCGTCAGCTGGAGCGGGTGCACGGCATCGTCACCGAGTCCGTCGCGGCGGGCGCGACCCTCGCGGCGGGCGGCGAGATCGCCGGCGCCGGCTACCGGGCGACCGTCCTGACGGGTGTGCGGCCCGACATGCCGGCCTGGCGCGAGGAGATCTTCGGCCCCGTGGCGCCCGTGATCGGCTTCTCCACCCTGGAGGAGGCCGCGGAGATCGTCAACGACTGCGAGTACGGGCTGTCCGTCGGCATCCTCGGCGATGTCGGTACGGCGATGAAGCTCGCCGACCGGATCGACTCCGGCAAGGTCCACATCAACGAGCAGACCGTCAGCGACGAGCCCAACGCGCCCTTCGGCGGGGTCAAGGCCTCCGGCACCGGCTCCCGGTTCGGCGGCGCGGCCGCCAACGTCGAGGCCTTCACCGAGACCCAGTGGGTCACGGTCCGCCCGGACATCGCCGACTACCCGTTCTGACGCTCGTCCCGATCCGCCCCTCTCCACCCGGCTCCACCCCGCTCCCGTCCGCCCGCACCCGTCCCCTGGGGGGTATGTCCCGATGACATCCACCGTCTCGTCCCGCACACCGGCGCAGTCAGGCACCACCGGGCGCAACGCCTGGACCGTCGTCCTGTGCTGGATCACCGTCATGCTCGAGGGATACGACCTCGTCGTCCTCGGCGCGATCATCCCGGTCCTGCTGCGCACCCATCACCTCGGCATGACCGCCGGTGACGCCACCACGATCGCGACGCTGTCGCTGGTCGGCGTGGCCATCGGCGCGGTCTGTGTCGGGCCGCTGGCCGACCGGCTGGGGCGGCGGCTGCTGCTCATCGGGTCGGTCGTGCTGTTCTCCGTGTTCACCCTGCTGGTGCCGCTGGCCGGCTCGGTGACGGTGTTCGCCCTGCTGCGCCTGATCGCCGGCCTCGGCCTCGGCGCCTGCATGCCGGTGTCGCTGACGATGATGGCCGAGCACATGCCGGCCGCACGCCGGGCCCGGGCCAGCACGCTGACCATGACCGGCTACCACACCGGCGCCGTGATCACCTCGCTGCTCGCGCTCCAGGTGACGGACAACTGGCAGATACTCTTCTACGTCCTCGGCGTCGCCGGTCTCGTCATCGCCGCCGTCCAGTGGTTCCGGCTGCCGGAGTCGGAGGCATTCGTCCGGGCCAAGGAGTCGGAGGGCGCGCAGCGGGTGCCCTTCACGGAGCTGCTGAAGCCGGCGTACCTGCGCGCGGGCATCGGGGTCTGGGTCGCCTCCTTCATGGGGCTGCTGCTCGTCTACGGCCTCAACACCTGGCTGCCGAAGCTGATGAACGACGCCGGCTACCCCGTCCCCACGGCCGTCACCCAGCTGCTGGTGCTCAACGCCGGCGGTGTCGTCGGACTGGTCGTGGGCGGCCTCGTCGCCGACCGGCGGGGCATCAAGGGCACCACGCTCGTCTGGTTCGCGGTCTCGGTGCTGATGCTGGCCTGCCTGAGCGTCAAGATGGACAGCGACCTGCTGCTCAACACCGTCGTCTTCTGCACCGGCGTGTTCGTCTTCTCCGCACAGGTGCTCGTCTACGCCTATGTGACCGCGTACTACCCCGCCGCCGTCCGCGGCACCGCCCTGGGCTCGGCCTCCGGGATCGGCCGGATCGGTTCGATCGTCGGCCCGTCGATCACCGGCGCCCTGGTCACCGCGGGCATCGGCCACCCGTGGGGCTTCTACTTCTTCGCCACGGTCGCGGTCCTCGGCTTCGCCGCCGTACTGACCCTGCCCCGGGCGACCCGGACCGCGCAGGTGGCGCCCGCCGAGTGACGCCTCGCGGGGCCGGCTCGGGGCACCATCCACGCCCCGGGCCGGCCCCGGACGGCACGGCCGCCCCGCGGACCCGGCCGGCGGCCACCCGCAACCACCCGAGCCTCTGCGCAGTTGCTTCCCTGTACCCCCATGCAACGGAGGCTTCCCTTGCGTATGACCGACATCCAGCGCTGCGAGGTCCGGCCCGGGCTGCTCGTCGAATGGAGTCTCGATCCGGCGGCCGTGCGGGCCGCGACCGGCCTGCCGGACGACTCCCGGCCACCGGCGTACATCCAGGAGTCGCACATCAGGACGGCCAGGTCCGTGCGGGAGGACGGCCTGTTCGTGCCGACCTGGCTGGGCACCGCGTTCGACATCCCGGGCAGCGTCGACCTGGACGTCCTCCAGGAGGCACTGCGCGGCTGGATGCTCCGCCACGAGACGCTGCGCAGCGGCTTCCGCTGGGCCGGCGACGAGATGCGCCGCTTCACTCTGGACGCCGCCGACGTGTCGCTGCGCCGCGAGACGATCGGCGAGTTCCGCGACGCGGACGTTCTGGTGCGGTATCTCCAGGATCGCTTCGACGTGGCGGCGGACGCGCTGCGCTGGCCGAACTTCCTGTACGCGGCCGTGGTCAGGGCGGACGGCGCCAGCGTGTACATGGCCTTCGACCACAGCAACGTCGACGCCTACTCCGTGCAGCGCATTCCGGCCGAGATCCACGAGCTGTACGCCGCGGGCGCCCGGGGCATCCGCCCCGAACGCGAACCGGCCGGCAGCTATGTCGACTTCTGCCGGACCGAGCGCACCAGCGCGGACGAGATCGACGGCACGGACGCGATCGTCGAGCGCTGGCGGGAGTTCATCGACCGGTGCGACGGCAGGCTGCCGAACTTCCCCGTCGACCTCGGTCTGGAGCCCGGCGGGCGGCTGCCCCGGCAGCAGCTCATGCGGGAGATGCTGGTGGACGCCGGGGACGCGGCGGCGTTCGAGGCGTACTGCCGCCCCTTCGGCGGGAGCCTGGTCGGTGTCCTGGCGGCCACCAGCCTCGTCGTCCACGAGATCGGCGGCCGGCCGGTGTACCGCACGGTCGTGCCGTTCCACACCAGGAGGAACTCCCGGTGGCTGGACTCGGTGGGCTGGTACGTCGGCGGCGCCCCGGTGGAGATCCACACCGACCAGGCACCCGACTTCGACGGCCTGCTGCGGATGGTGAGCGCCCAGTTGCGCGCCAACAGGTCGCTGGCCCGGATGCCGCTCGCCCGCGTGCTGCGCCTGCTCGGCTCGGACTTCCGTCCGACCTCGCCCGACCTGTACTCGATCGTCTCGTTCGTCGACGCCCGGGGCATCCCGGGCTCGGAGCGCTGGACGGAGCTGAAGGCCTACGGCCTGCTCCGGGTGTCCTACGGCGACCAGGTGTGCGCGTGGGTCACCCGGCTCCACGAGGGACTCCAGTTCGCGAGCCGCTACCCGGACACCGATGTCGCGCACAAGAACCTGCGGCTGTACGTCGAGCGGCTGCGGGAGGTGATCGTGTCGGTGGCCCGCTCTCAGCAGCCCGGGGGATCCTCCGGCAGGGCCAGTTCCGCCCAGATCACCTTGCCCTGAGGGGTGTAGCGGGTGCCCCAGCGCTCGGTCATCTGCGAGACCAGGAACAGGCCCCGGCCGCCCTCCTCGGTGGTCGCGGCGTACCGCAGGTGCGGTGAGGTGCTGCTGCCGTCGGAGACCTCGCAGATGAGGGTGCGGTCGTGGATCAGCCGCACGTGGATGGGCTCGGAGCCGTAGCGCAGGGCGTTGGTGACGAGTTCGCTCAGGACGAGTTCCATGCTGAAGGCGAGCTCGCCGAGGCCCCACTCGTCGAGTGTCGCGCTGGCCGCGTCGCGGATACGGGCGACGGCGGCCGGGTCGGCCGGCACGTCCCAGTCGGCGATCCGGTCGGACGGCAGCGCCCGGGTGCGGGCGACCAGCAGGGCGACGTCGTCCTTGGGCCGCGGGGGCAGCAGGGCTTCCAGCACGGCCTGGCAGCTCTCCTCCGGCGGCCGGTCGGGATGACCGGCGAGGGCGGCGCGCAGCAGTTCCATGCCCTCGTCCAGGTCGCGGTTGCGGTCCTCGACCAGGCCGTCGGTGTACAGCGCGAGCTGGGTTCCCTCCTCCAGCTCCACCTCGGCCGTGCGGAACGGCATGCCGCCGAGGCCCAGCGGCGGCCCGAAGGGCAGCTCGGGGAAGGTGGCGCTACCGTCCGGGTGGACCAGCACGGGCGCGAGGTGTCCCGCGCGCGCCATGGCGCAGCGGCGGGTCACGGGGTCGTAGATCGCGTAGAGGCAGGTGGCGCCGACGACACCGGCGGCGGCCTCCGGACAGGACTCGTCCTGGTCGATCCGGCCGACGAGGTCGTCCAGGTGGCTGAGGAGTTCGTCGGGGGGCAGGTCGAGGGTGGAGAAGTTGTGCACCGCGGTGCGCAGCCGGCCCATGGTGGCGGCGGCGTGCAGTCCGTGGCCGACGACGTCTCCGACGACCAGCGCGACCCGGCCGCCGGGCAGGGGAATCACGTCGAACCAGTCGCCGCTGACGCCCGACTGGGCGGGCAGGTAGCGGTAGCCGGCCTCGATGGCGCTCTGCTCGGGCAGGGCCCGCGGCAGCAGGCTGCGCTGGAGGGTGACGGCCATGGCGTGCTCGCGGGCGTAGCGGCGGGCGTTGTCGATGCTGACGGCGGCGCGGGCCACCAGTTCCTCGGCCAGGGACAGCTCCTCCACGTCGAAGGGGCCGTGCTCCTTGGTGCGCCAGAAGTTGACCACGCCGAGCACGACACCCCGGGCCTGGATGGGGGCGGTGATGAGCGAGTGGATGCCGTAGTCCACCATCCGGGTGGCGCGCTCCGGGTCCTGGAGATACCAGCCGTCGGCGGTCAGCAGGTCGGTCACCAGTTCGGAGCGGCCGGTGCCGTAGCCGCGGCCCTGGGGGGTGGAGGGCAGGAAGTCGATCAGCCGGCCCTTCTCGTAGAGCGGGTGGTCGTCGCGGACCCCGTGCACGGTGATCCGCCGGACGCCCGCCGCGGTGGGGCCCGGCTCCTCGCCGTGCAGCACGCCGTCGGCGAGGTCGACGGTCACGAAGTCGGCGAAGCGGGGGACGGCGACCTGCGCGAGTTCGTCGGCGGTGCGGGTCACGTCGAGGCTGGTGCCGATGCCCAGACCGGCGTCGTACAGGAGTTTGAGCCGCTCACGGGCGACCTCGGCCCGGCCGGAGAGCGCCTGGAGTTCCGTGGAGTCGCGCAGGGTGACGACCGTGCCCTTGGGGCCTCCGTCACGGTCGGTGGGCCGCTGGTTGACGGCGAGCAGCAGACCGCCGGCGAGGTGGACCTCGTCGGTGGCCTCGCGACCGGAGGCGAGCAGCGCGACCGTCTCGGGCTCCAGGCCGGTCAGCTGCGTCACGTTCCGGCCCTCCGCGTCCGGGGGCAGGTCCAGCAGCCGCCGGGCCTCGTCGTTCGCGAGGAGCAGTCGTCCGTCGTCGCCGACGATGAGCACTCCTTCGCGTACGGAGTGCAGCACCGCGTCGTGGTGGTCGTACATGCGCCTCATCTCGTCCGGGGCGAGGCTGTGGGTCTGGCGGCGCAGCCGCCTGCCCACGAGCGCCGTCACGGCGGTGGCCACGCCGAGCGCGACCGCTCCGGCGGTGAGGATGAGCGGGATCTGCCGGTCCACCTGGCTGGTGACGTTCTTGACCTTCAGCCCGGCGGAGACCAGGGCCACCACATGGCCGTCGGCGTTGTCGACGGGGACGGTGGCCTGCATCTCCTCACCGAGCGGTCCGTGGACGCTCTCGGTATAGACCTTGCCGGCCAGGGACGGACCGATCGTGCCGACGAAGCGCTTGCCGATGCGATCGGGCATGGGGTGGGTGTAGCGGATGCCGTGGGTGTCCATGACCACGATGAAGTCGACGCCCGCGGCCTTGCGCCCCGCCTCGGTCAACGGCTGGAGCACGGCCGACGGGTCGGGGGCCTTCAGTGCGGCCACGACGCCTGGGGAGTGCGCGAAGGTCTGGGCCACGGCGATGGAGCGGCTCTTGGCCTCGGCGCTGGTGTCCCGCTCCGACTGCATGAGGAGAGCGAAGACGGCGAAGGCCACGAGCAGCACCACGAGGGCCACCTGGAGGAGGAACATCTGTCCGGCGACGCTTCGCGGACTCTTTCCCACCAGCGACCGCCGCGATATCCGTCGAAGACGGGCAAAACGGTCTGCCATCTGGCCTTTCTAGCATCGACTTGCCCGAGTCGTCACGGCTTGAGCCGATAATCCTGCGTGATGGATATCACGAAAGTGACGGGAATCAGGTGGCGTGGATCACGGGATCGGCCGGTCAGGACAGGGATGGGGAGGTCGCGGCGGGCTCAGGAGGCGGGGCGACCGCGGAGCAGGGTGTCCAGATGGTCGAGGATCCATGCCCAGCTGTCCTGCGGGTCGGGCGCGCTGTGGCTGAATCCTCCGGCCAGCTCCAGGCTGACGTAGCCGTGGAAGACGGCGCCCAGCAGGCGGACCGCGTGCGTCTGGTCCGGTTCCGGCAGGTCGTAGCCGCGCAGGATCGCCCGCATCATCTGCGCGTGCCGCACGCCCGCGCTCGCGGCGGCCGTCTCCGGGTCGAGGCGGAGCCGGGCGGCGGTGTAGCGGCCGGGGTGTTCGCGCGCGTAGTCGCGGTGGACGTCCGCGAACGCGGCCAGGGCGTCCCGGCCGGCCCGCCCGGCCAGGGCCTCGGCGGCCCGGTCGGCGAGCTCCTCCAGCGCCAGCAGGGCGATCCTGGTCCTGAGGTCCTGGGAGTTCCTCAGGTGCGAGTACAGGCTGGCAACCTTGACGTCGAACCGTCTGGCCAGCGCCGACACGGTCACCTGGTCGAAGCCGACCTCGTCGGCGAGATCGGCTCCCGCCCGGACCAGTCGTTCGGTGGTGAGTCCAGCGCGCGGCACGGCTGCCATCCCTTCGTTTCCCTGAAGGGATTATGCGCTTTCCTAAAATTCTTAGGCAACCTCCTCGGGTCCGCCGGGCTCGTCCGGTGTCGTCAGCGGGCGGCCGTACGGCCGGCCAGGGCCCGGGCGACCCGGGTGGCCGCGTACTCCACACCGGCGACGAAGCGCATCATGGGGCCGAACACCGGGGCGGCCAGCGATCCGGTGAAGTGCAGACCCGGCACCGACGACTCGAAGCCGGCGGACAGCCGGGGCGCCCGCGAGCCGGGCACGTGCTCCAGCGCGCCGCGCACCGCCGGTGACAGGAAGGGGACCGCGTCCAGGTCGAGGCGGTATCCGGTGGCGGCCAGCACGTGGTCGACGGCGAGGGTCTCCCCCGCCCGGCCCGGCCCGGCGAGGTCCAGCCGGACGCCGGCCCCGGCGGCCTCGGCCCGGGTGACCCGGCACGCCGTGCGCACCGGTACGACCCCCTCCACCCGGTCCCGCAGCCACCATCCGCCCGAGGGCCGCAGCGCACGCCGGAACAGCAGCAGCCGGGCGGCGGCGGGCAGGTGCCGCACCCCGCCCGGGGCCCGGCAGACCGCGGCCAGGATCCAGCCGGTGCCCAGCGGCGAGGCGGGCCGGGCGATCCGCAGCGGCCACGGCCGGGTCGGGGTGGGAGTCGTCCCCCACAGCAGGCTCCGCTCCCGCACCAAGACCTGCGCCCGGGCACCCGCCTCGTTCAGCAGGGCCGCGCTCTCCAGCGCGGACTGGCCGCCGCCGATCACAGCGACCCGCCGGCCCGCGTAGCGGGACAGGTCGGTGTGCTGACTGGTGTGCGACACCAGCGCTTCGGCGCCCGGTCCCTCGGGCGCGAGACGCCGCAGATCCCGCGGTATGTGGGCCAGCCCGTTCAGCCCCGTGGCCACGACGACGGCCCCGGCCGAGAGCTCCTCCCCGTCGTCCAGACGCACGGTGAGCCGGGAGCCGCCGGCCGCGCGGTCCACGGCCACCACCCGCGCCGCCTCCACCTCACCGACGTACCGCTTCTGGAACCACTGCCCGTAGCGGACGAACACGTCGCACGGGATCGGTGTCAGCTCGGTCAGCTCCGGCTCGCCGTGCACCCGGAGGAAGTCCGCCAGCCGCCCGCCGGGCTCCGGCGCGGACAGATCGACGGCATCCGGGGTCGACTTCAGGAACATCCCGGTCGCCATGGCGTGCCGCCAGCTGCCCATGACCTCGCCGAAGACCCGCACCGGCACACCGCGCGCCCGCAGATGGGCGGCGACGGACAGGCCGTACGGGCCGGCGCCGATCACGACGGCCGGAAGCCTTTGCTTCCCGGTGAACGTCTCCTCGCGGGCAGGGCGTTGCCCCGGAAACGACTGCGTCATGCATCCCCCCGACTGGTCCCCCCGCCGCCCTCCCCAAGGCCGGCGCGACACTTCGGGACGGCACGACGGCTCAGCGCCGCCGCGCACCTCCCCCCTCCGCCGCTCAGTGTTACCCATCGCCCGCCGCCGGAATGCCAAATGGGGCCACGTTGCCAAAAGTTGGTCAAACCGTTGACCGAAGACGGACGTACGGACAGGACGAAGGCCTGCCCTGGCGGGGCAGGCCTTCGGGCGCGGACCGTCAGTGGTCCGTGCCGGCGGGAGAGCTGACGGCCGGCGGTGCGGTCATCAGCTTCCCGAACAGGGCCATGCACGTGGAACAGTGACCAGCCCGCTGTGCGCTCGCTCCGTCGACGCGTTGACCGAGCCGACGGCCGCACAACGTCTTGGCCGCGTTCTTGGCCATGACATGCCACACCAATGCGCCGCCGGGTTTGTCGACTCCTGCACACATCTCATACATGATCGGCTCCCTTGATGGACGCCTCTCTGACTCCAGGAGACACCCGATCAGCCCCACCCACGCTGCCACGGACGGCCATTCGGGTGACGCGGCGCCACGGGGGGCCGGGGTCAACGCACCCGCGGCGCGATGGAATCATGGGCGCCATGCGCAAAAGCGGTGCGATACGCGCGGCGGCCCTGGTGGCCCTGTGCGGCGCGGTGACGATGTCCCTGGCGTCCTGCGGCGGTTCCGGTCACCGGGACGCCAAGGGCGCGGCCGCCGACGGTCGCCGCACGGACGACGCACCGCCGTCGCGCACCTCCTTCGAGCGCGTGCCCGGCATCGGCGACCGGCTGTGGCAGCGCGTTCCCGCCGGCTCCCGCCAGGTCGTCGCGGTCTACGGCGACGGGCCCGACTCGCCCGACTCCACCGTCGAGCTCTTCGTCAAGGACGGTTCCACGTGGAAGCGCGAACGGTCCTGGGCGGCGCACAACGGCCGGAAGGGCTGGACCACGGACCACCACGAGGACGACAAGCGCAGCCCTGTCGGGGTGTTCACGCTGAGCGACGCGGGCGGTGTCCTGGACGACCCCGGGGCCAGGCTGCCGTACACCAGGTCCACCTCGTTCCAGGCACCCCACTCCTGGAACAAGGCCTACTGGCACGACTTCGACTACGTCATCGCCATCGACTACAACCGGGTCAAGGGCACCTCGCCCAACGACCCCACCCGGCCCGAAGGGCAGAGCAAGGGCGGCAGCATCTGGCTGCACATGGACCACGGCAGCGGCACCTCGGCGTGTGTGAGCCTGTCGAAGCCGGCGATGCGGTACCTGCTGCGCACCCTCGACCCGCGACAGCACCCGGTCGTGGTGATGGGCGACAGACACGACCTCAAGGCCTGACGGCGGACGCGTCGCCGCCCGGGCCGTCGAGCAGGGCGACGCGGGCGATGACGCGTTTGCCCACGGGCTCCCGGCGCGCCTCGAACCCCTGCACGACCGCCAGCACGATCTCCAGGCCGTGCTGCCCCACCCGGCCCGGATCGGCGGCCCGGGCCACCGGCAGCACCGGATCGCTGTCCCACACCGCGACCTCCACCGTGTCACCGGTGACCAGCAGGTCCATCAGGATGGGCCCCGCGGCGTACTTGCGGGCATTGGTGACCAGTTCGCTGACCACCAGCTGGGTCAGGTCCATGGCCCGGTCCGAGACCGGCAGGCCGTGCTCGGCCCGCACCCGGGTCAGAAACCCGACCGCGAGACGACGGGCCTCGGCGATGCACGTGGCGTCCCCGCAGAGGGCCGCGGCCGCCCTCGGCGCTCCGGCGTCCGAGGCCCTGCCCTCGCCTCCGAGGAGTACGGAATCCATGTCCACCGCCTTCACTGTTTCACCGAGCTGCGTGTACCCCGTCTTCGGGCCGGACACGCCCAGGCAATTCCTGTCATCTCCGTCACATCCGCCCCGGCGGTGACGTCCCGCCGTCCATCGGGCCGACCGCCCGCCAACCGTCCATCAACCGGACAGCCCGGCAACAACCTGCCGAATACATCTACCGTCTGTCGTGCCGGTGCGGCAAAGCCGGGCGGACCGGCTCGAACGCGTCGAGGGGAGACGGCTGATGACGAAGGAGACGGCGGAGCGGGAACAGGGCCCGGAGGCCGTCGTCGCGCTGCGTGAGGTGGGCGTACGCCGCTACACCACCGACCAGGTGATCCTCGACGCCGTCGACTGGACGGTCCGGCCCGGTGAGCACTGGGCGCTGCTGGGCGCCAACGGCGCCGGCAAGACCACGCTGCTGCGGCTGCTCGGCGCCCTGATGCACCCCACCACCGGCAGCGTCGAGGTGCTGGGCAGCCGGCTCGGCCGGGTCGACGTACGGGAACTGCGTGCCCGCATCGGGCATGTGACCTCCGCCCAGCGCGTGCCCCAGGACCTCGACGCCCACACCGTCGTGCTGACCGGCCACACCGGCACCGTGCAGCCGCTGTGGCGGATGTACGACGAGGCGGTACGGGAGCGGGCGCACGAGCTCCTGGCGGAACTGGAGATCAAGGAACTGGCGGACCGGCCGTACGGGGTCTGCTCGGGCGGACAGCGGGCGCGCGTCCTCATCGCCAGGGCGCTGATGGCGGATCCGGCCCTGCTGCTCCTGGACGAGCCGTTCAACGCCCTGGACCTGCCCTCCCGCGAGGATCTCGTCGAGGCCATGCACCGTTTGGCCGAGGGCCGTCCGAGGCTCGCCACCGTGACGGTCACCCACCACCTCGAGGAGCTCTCCCCCGCCGTCAGCCACGCGCTGCTGCTGCGCGAGGGCCGGATCCTGACCCGGGGGCCGGTGGAGGAGACGCTGACCGGCGCCTGGCTGACGGCCTGCTTCGGCCGGCCCATCGCCGTGAACCGGCACGAGGGCCGCTGGTGGGCATACTCCGGACGACAGGGCTCGTAACGGTCGGTTACCGCCGGTTCGTCGCGCGGCAGGGACGGACGCGCTTTCCACTACCGGCAGTAACGTGATCAACTTTGGCACCTGGCGCTCTCCACAACCGAGTTGAGGGCTCGCTGTGCCGTCCGACACCCCCGTGCGAGGAAACCCCATGCCGTCCCAGGACGATGCTCTGCAGCAAGCGCATGCCGACTACCAGCAGCACACGCGGACCTGCCGCCAGTGCCACGCCGACACCGTGCCGTGCGCGGTGGCCAAGCACCTGCTGCGCCTGTACAACAACGCCCGGCGGAACGCCGCCCGCGCCGACTGACCGGGCGGCGGCCCCCCACGGCGGTCTCACCTGGTGGCGCGCCGGATGCGGTGGAGCAGCAGGAATCCGGCGATCACCAGCAACCCGCCCGCGGCCGCCGGCCACAGCCGCGTACCGGTCTCGGCCAAGTCGCCCTGGACCGCCTGGGGTTCGGTCTGCGCACCGCCGGTGGATCCGGACGGGCCCGGCTCGCCGGAAGCACCGCTTTCGGAAGGGGGCGGTGCCTGTGTCGGGGTGCCGACGTCGCCGCCGTCGCCGGCGCGGCCACCACGGACTCCGCTGCCTTCGCTGCCTCCGCTGCCTCCGCCGTTCTGCGGGGCGCCGGCGGATGTGGTGCGCGCGGGCGCAGCGGTCGGTGAGGCCGCCTCGGTGGTGCGCGCGGGCGCAGGACTCGTGGAAGTGGCGCGCTCGGGCGTCGTGTGCGCCGGTGACGGGCTCGCGGAGACGGCGCGCGAGGGCGTGGCGGTGCGCGAAGGCGTCGCGGTGCGCGAAGGCGTGGCGGTCGCCGGCGTGGCGCTCACGGGTGCGGGTTCGGCCGGGCTCCTCGTGGCCGTGGGTGAGGTGGAGGCCTCCGGTTCCGCCGGGGGCCGTGTCTCCTGCGGCGGCGCGGGGGTGTGCGAGGGCTCCTGGTCCCTCCCGGAGCCGCACTGTCGCCCGCTGTTGATGCAGTCGACCATCTCCCGCATGAGACGGTCGTCGAAGACGTTGATGAAGTCGCCGTGGTCCGTGACCGGCTTGTGCAGCTGCTCGGGGAAGGAGTCCACGGCGAACAGCGGACTCGTGCGGCCACCGTCCGCGAGGCTCGGGGCGGCGACGTCGTAGACGATGCGCTGCACCAGTCGCGGGATGGCGCGGAAGCCGTCCGGGCAGCTGCCGTCGGCGCCGGCGAAGGCCACGTGGGTGCGGTGGTTGGCGCTGTCGATGTTCCGGCCGTCCCAGCAGCTCTGGAATCGGAAGGTGCGCACCACCTTGCTGCCGGCGGGACACAGCGGGTACTTGTCCTTCAGTTGGCGGTCCTCGAACCCGGTGCAGGACCAGGAGGCGTTGGCGTTGGCGGGGCCGTTGACGAACGCCTTGGCGTCGCCGGTGATGATGCGCAGGAAGCGCGGCATGGCGGTGACCTTGCCGCGCGGGTTCCCCTCGAAGGTCAGCGTCACCTGCTGGGGCGTGACGATCCGTCCCGTGTTGCCCTCGGTTCCGCCGCCGGGCGCGTCGGCGTCCCGCTCCCGGGTGCCGTCGCGCAGCCGCAGCACGGGCCAGTAGTACGTGGACCTGTCTCCCTTGTCGGCGCAGCTGGTGTCGCCGTTCGCCAGGGTCTCGTCGCTCGCGAAGGCGTTGTTGGCCTGGTTGCCGACGTAGTCGTGGAAGTGGTGGGCGCCGTTGCCCACGCCGGGGGCGACGATCACGTTGTCCGAGTTGAACAGGCCGTTCGCGTTCACCCCGCAGCTGGAGGTGAAACTGCCGCGCGAGGCGTCCGCCTCCTGCCGGGGCGTGTTCGCCTCGGGCCGCACACCGGTGATGTCCGCGTAGTCGGCGGCCACGGGACCGTTCTGTTCCCCGCCCTTGTCCTGACCCTCGCTCTGGCCCGCGCCCTGGTTCTGGCCCACTCCTTGGTTCTGGCCCGCGCCCTGGTTCGGGTCCGGTTCGGTGGCCGAGGCGTAGACGTTGCCCGCCATCAGGCCACCGCCGCCCAGGATGAGTGCGATCGCGGCGAACGTGGCGCGTCGCGGGCCTGTGGGTCGTCTGCGCGAGGTGCGTCTCACGAAAGTGCTCCTGGACGTCGTCGTGGCCGGGCCGGGCATGGGGATCCCCCGGTCCCATACGGACGTGAGCCGCGGGGTGTTCAAACGTCCACGCGATTCACAGCAACCTCATGGGCGGTCCGGTGCGCCGCCGAGCGGGTGATGACGCCCCGGCAGGAGGGCGTCGCGGCGACGGAATTGGTGGCCGAGATCCCCGGACGCGCCGCTCCGGTTCTCCCACATACCGGTCCAAAACGTGTGTTATTCATTCATGCACTCACCTACGCGGCGCACCTTGCTCAGTGCCTCGATCTTGGCTGCCGGCTCGGGACTCCTGGGCGCCTGTTCCGGGGCCGACTCCTCCTCGGGGTCGGGCCCGCACCCGGGCACCACGCGGGGTGCGGACTCGGACTCCGGCGGCACCCGGCGCTTCGTTCCCAAGGGCCCCAAGGGGTATGTGAACCCGTCCGACCCCGAGGTCCTCGCCGCCGAGAAGAAGCGCGGTGGCGGACCGGTGCGCAGGTTCAGGCTGACCGCAGCCGAGGCACGGGTGGACCTCGGCGGACGCACCCTCAGGACCTGGGCCTACGGGGACGACCTGCCCGGCAAGGAGGTCAGGGTCACCGCGGGGGACGTCCTGGACCTCACGCTCGCCAATCACCTGCCGGTGGACACCACGCTGCACTCGCACGGTATTCGCCTGCGCTGCGACATGGACGGTGTGCCGGACCTGACCCAGGCGGGCATCAAGCCGGGCGCGGAGTTCGCCTACCGCTTCGCCGTGCAGCATCCGGGCACGTACTGGCTGCACTCGCACTCCGGCATGCAGCTCGACCGCGGACTGTACGCGCCGCTGATCGTGGAGGACCCCAAGGAGCCGCTGACGTACGACAAGGAGTGGGTCGTCGTCCTGGACGACTGGGTGGACGGCGTGGACGGCTCCACCCCCGACTCCGTGCTGACCCAGCTGCACCACGGAAAGCGCCCGCCGATGGACATGGGCACGGGCGGCATGTCGGGGCACGGCGGCTCCGCCGGGCATCACGTCACGGCCCGGGGGCCCGCGCGGGCCGGGTCGTCCGGTCCCAACCGTGTGCTGCGGGGCTCCCACAGCGACCTTCTGCACAGCATGGGCGGCAATGTCGCCTTTCCCTATTACCTGGTCAACGGCCGCCTCCCGCACGCCCCCACGGTGTTCCGGGCCAAGCCCGGGGACCGTATCCGGCTGCGCATCATCAACGCCGGCGCCGACACCGCGTTCCGGGTCGCCCTGGGCGGCCACAAGATGACGATCACGCACACCGACGGCTATCCGGTCCAGCCCATGACCACGGACGCCCTGCTGCTGGGCATGGCCGAGCGCTACGACGTCCTGGTCACCGCCCAGGACGGGGTGTTCCCCCTGGTGGCGGTGGCCGAGGGCAAGAAGGCCAGAGCACTGGCGGTGCTGCGCACGGCCAAGACCGGGGCGCTGCCCGAGCCCTCGGTGAACCCGGACGAACTCCAGGGCCGCCTCGTGCCGGCCCAGCGCCTGGTGCCCGGCGACTCGGTGGCGTACTCCGACCGCAAGCCGGACCGGCAGATCCGGCTCAGGCTGACCGGCAACATGAAGGACTTCGACTGGAGCTTCGACCACAAGCCCTACTCGCCCGAGCAGCGCCATGCCGTCCGCCAGGACGAGCGGGTCAGGCTGACCGTCATCAACGCCACCAACATGTGGCACCCGATCCACCTGCACGGCCACACGTTCGCCATGACCGGCCTGGACGCCGCCGGCGCGCGCAAGGACACGGCGATCGTGCTGCCGCACCGCAAGCTGGTGTTCGACTTCTACGCCGACAACCCCGGTCTGTGGATGCTGCACTGCCACAACCAGTACCACTCCGAGTCCGGCATGATGACCATCCTCGGCTACCACAAGTGACCGGCGCGGGGCCGTGGGCCGTGCGGCCGGCGTCCGACCGGAACCGCGGGCCGGCCGGGCCGCGCGGTCCGTCACCCCTTCGGCCCGCCCCGGCGGGCACCCGGCCCGCCGCGCCTTCGATCCTGGCACGGGGAAGATGACCGTCGTCCGAGGATGCCCGCCGGTCGGGTGGTCGCCGAGGACCTGGCCGCCGGAAGGGCGGGGACGCCGATGAGGCTTGTCGTCGATCTCAACAAGTGCCAGGGGTACGCCCAGTGCGCGTTCCTCGCGCCGGACGTGTTCACCATGCACGGCGAGGAGGCGCTCGTCTACAGCCCCTGGGCCGGCGACGAGCACCGGGAGAAGGTGGCGCGGGCGGTCGCGGCCTGCCCGGTGCAGGCGATCACGGCGGACGGCCTCGACGGGGCGGCCGAGAGGTCCGCCGGGGCCGTACAGGGGGCGTCCGATGCCCGCTGAGCAGTTCCACGACTGGCTCAGGCGCGAGGGGCGCATCGTCGTCGTGGGAGCCTCGCTGGCCGGTCTGCGCGCCGCGGAGACGCTGCGCGCCGAGGGTTTCACCGGCTCGCTGACCATGATCGGCGACGAGCCGTACCAGCCGTACGACCGTCCGCCGCTGTCCAAGGCGGTGCTGCTCGGCAAGGCGTCGCCGGACCGCACGGAACTGCCCCGGCGCCGCGAGATCGACGCCACCTGGCGCCTCGGCGTCGCCGCGACGGGCCTGGACCTGGCGGGCAAGCGGGTACGGCTCGCCGACGGTGACGAGGTGCCGTACGACCGTCTGCTGATCGCGACCGGGGTGCGTGCCCGCCCGTGGCCGAAGGAGGAGGAGGCCCAGCTCGACGGGGTCTGTGTGCTGCGCACCCGGGACGACGGCGTCCGGCTGCACCGCCGGCTGAAGGCCGCGCCGCGCCGGGTGTTCGTGATCGGCGCGGGCTTCACCGGTTCGGAGATCGCCTCGGCCTGCCGGGACCAGGGCATCGCGGTCACCGTGGCCGAGCGCGCCGACGCTCCGCTGGTGGGCGCACTCGGCGGGGTGATCGGCGCGGTGGCCGCGGAACTCCACCGGGACAACGGGGTGGACCTGCGCACCGGTGTCATGGTGACCGGTCTGGAGGGCGACTCGGTGGGGCGGGTGCGTGCCGCTCATCTGTCCGACGGCAGCGTCGTGGAGACGGACGTCGTGGTCGTCGCGCTGGGCGCGACCCGCAACACCGACTGGCTGGCCGGCTCCGGGCTGGGTGCCGGGCCGCGCGGCGTCGCCTGCGACGCGGGCTGCCGGGCCTTCGACTTCCGGGGCATCGTCACCGACGACGTATTCGTGGCGGGCGACGTGGCCCGCTCCCCGCATCCGCTGTTCGGCTACCAGTTCCTGTCCCTGGAGCACTGGGGCAACGCCGTGGCGCAGGCCGAGGTGGCCGCGCACAACATGATCAGCGCCAGCTCCGACCGCCGCCCCCACCTGTGGGTGCCCGCCTTCTGGTCGTCGCAGTTCGGGGTGAACGTCAAGTCGGTCGGGGTGCCGTCCATGGGCACCGAGATCATGATCACGCAGGGCTCGCTCGCCGAGCGCCGGTTCGTCGGGGTCTACGGCTACCAGGGGCGCGTCATCGCCGCCGTGAGCTTCGACAGCACGCGGTGGCTGGAGTTCTACGAGCGGCAGATCGAGCGGGGCGCGCCGTTCCCGGTGGAGTACCCGACGGTGGACCGCCGGCCCGAGGGCCGCAAGCCGGTGCCGGCCGACTTCCCCGACCCGTCCCTGCCGACCCACGGCCCGACGGTGACCCTCAGCGGCTACTCCCCCGCCGACCGGCGCCTGGTCTTCACCCCGGCCCGCCACTGACCGAAGCGACCCGAGGACTCCCCCATGACGCACGCCTCGCTCCTGCGCCGGATCACCGACTTCTCCAGCCGCGCCGACCCGTATCCGCTCTACGAGGAGCTCCGCCGGACGCCCGTGCTGCACGAGGAGGAGGACGGCCCGTACGCCATCAGCTCGTACTACGACATCCAGGGCCTGCTCCACGACCCGCGCATCAGCTCCGACGCCGCCCGTCTGACCGCGCCGGGCCTCGACGAACTGCCGGATCCGGAGAGCACGGGGCTGCCGCCGAGCTTCATCCGGCTCGATCCGCCCGAGCACGACCGGCTGCGGCGGATCGCCAACAGCTCCTTCGGCCCGCCGCACCGGCCGCACCGGATCGACTCGCTGCGCGGCGAGCTGGTCCGGATCGTCACCGAACTCGTCGACGGCCTCGGGGACGCCCGGCGGATCGACCTCGTCGACCAGGTCGCCTATCCCTTCCCGGTGACCGTGATCTGCCGGCTGCTCGGGGTGCCGCGCGAGGACGAGCCGCGTTTTCGCGCCTGGGTCGACCCGATCGTCGCCGCGCTGGACCCGGAGAGCCGCAACGATCCCGAGGCGCCGGTCCAGCGGGAGGCACGGGACGCACGGGTCCAGCTGGGCATGTACCTGGCCGGCCTGGTCGAGCAGCGCGCCAGGGAGCCGCGCGACGACATGCTGTCCGACCTGGTCGCCGGCCACGGTCCCGACGGCTCGATGTCGATGATGGAGGTGCTCAGCACGGCGGTCCTGCTGCTGATCGCCGGGCACGAGACGACGGTCAACCTCATCACCAACGGCATGCTCACCCTGCTGCGCCATCCCGAGCACCTGGAGCGGCTGCGGCAGGACCCCGGGCTGTCCGTCAGGATCGTCGAGGAGCTGCTGCGCTACGAGCCGCCGGTGCAGCTGCTGCCGCAGCGCACCTGCATCACGGACATCGAGGTGCGCGGGGTGACGATCCCCAAGGGCGCGCGGATCTGGCTCGTCCTGGCGGCGGGCAACCGGGACCCGGAGCGGTTCGAGGATCCGGACCGGTTCGACCCGGACCGCGCGGACCTCCAGCACCTCGGGTTCGGCAGCGGCGTCCACAGCTGCTTCGGGGCGCCGCTGGCGCGGGTGGAGACCCAGATCGCGCTGACCGAGCTGGCCCGTCGCCTCGACAACCCGCGCCTGGTCGAGGATCCGCCGCCGTACCGGGAGAACGCGGTGCTGCGCGGCCCGCGCCATCTCCAGCTCGACATCGACGGCGTACGCCCCTGACCGGGCGACCGGGACATCCGGCCTCGCTCCGCCGCCGGTTGGCCGAACCTCGCTCCGGCCGCCGGTCGCGCAGGGTGAGAGGCCGATTACACCGAAGAATCTTCTGGACAACTTAGAAAAATCGGACAAAATGGTGTGACGTCCACCACGCGACTTCGAGGAGCCGCCCCCACATGGCGTACGGAGCCCACCACAGCCCCACCCCGCCTCCCCACCCCGACCTGAGCCTGGCTCGTGACTGCGACCACTGCCTGGGCTGGGGAACCGTCATCACCCGCGACGGTCAGCACGAACTGTGCGACACCTGCCAGCCGGACCCCGGCGGCGGCGACCCGCCGTTCGGTGTGCCCGTGCACCGGCCGTTCCCCGGATGACACCGCCCCTCGCCGGTGCGTCCGAGTGGTGCCGCATCCCGCACGGTCGTAGCGTCGTTACAGCAATCGGACGTCATCGGCCGGGAGCGAACATGCGCACACACACGGTGAGGACAGTGGTCACACTCGCTGCTGCGGCATTGCTCAGCGCGGGCCTGACAACGGCCTACGCCGCACCCACGGGGCAGCCGTCCCCGTCGGCGGACCACGGGGTGCCGCCCAAGCCCGTGCTCGTCGACTGCTTCTGGAAACCACAGGCGCGCCCTGACGCGTTCATCCTCGCGTGCGGCGACGCCAACAGCCGTCTCTCCTCGCTGCACTGGTCGACGTGGAACGGCAGGACCGCGGTGGCCCGGGGTGTCAACTTCGTCAACGACTGCAAGCCGTACTGCGCGAAGGGCACCTTCCGCTCGTATCCCGTCATCGTGCGGCTGGACCGCCCGGAGCCCTGGAAGAAGGACCCGAAGGTGGAGCACTTCACCCGGATCAGCCTGGTGTTCACGGGCGAGCGGCCGGACGGGTACGAGCGTGTGATGACCACCCCGCTGTGGAACTGAGACCGTCACGGGCCTCCGGCCCGGTGGGACCGAGGTGATGTGGGGCGGGTGCCCGCGAGAGCGGGCACCCGGGGACGTCAGCCGCCGATGATCTCGGTGAAGCGCCGGATGTCGATGTTGCCGCCGGAGAGGATGACACCGACCCTGCGGGGCAGCGCGTCGACCCGGTGCGCGAGCAGGGCGGCGAGGGCGCTGGCGCCGCTGGGCTCGACGACGATCTTCAGGCGCTCGAAGGCGAACCGCATGGCCTCGCGTATCTCGTCGTCGCTCACCAGGCTGATCGCGTCCACCAGACGCCGGTTGAGCGAGAAGGTGAGCTCCCCGGGGATGTCGGCGGCCTGGCCGTCCGCGATGGTCCTGGGCACCGGCACGCCGACGCGCCGGCCGGCCGCCAGGGACCGCTTGGTGTCGTCGCCGGCCTCCGGCTCGACGCCGACGACCCGCAGGTTCGGCAGCAGTCCCTTGCCCGCCGTGGCGCTGCCGGCGATCAGCCCGCCGCCGCCGACCGGGACCACCAGGGCGTCCAGCTCGCCGGCCTCCTCGACCAGTTCCAGGGCCGCGGTGCCCTGACCCGCGATGACGTGCCGATGCTCGTACGGCGGTATGAGCGCGAGCCCGCGGTCGGCGGCGAGCGCCTCCCTGATGGCGACGCGGTCGCCGGTGTAGCGGTCGTAGGTGACGATCTCCGCTCCGTAGCCCGCCGTCGCCTCCCGCTTGGAGCGCGGTGTGTCCTCCGGCATGACGATCACCGCGCTGGTGCCCAGCTCCCGGGCGGCCAGGGCCACGGCCTGGGCGTGGTTGCCGGAGGAGTACGCGGCGATCCCCCGGGCCAGCTGCCCGGCGGACAGCCGGGACGCGGCGTTGTAGGCCCCGCGGAACTTGAAGGCGCCGACCCGCTGGAAGTTCTCGCACTTGACGTGCACCTCGGCGCCGACCAGGGCGTCCAGGGTGCGCGAGCGCAGGACGGGGGTGCGGTGCGCCACGCCCTTGATCCGCTCGGCGGCGTCGCGGACGTCGTCCAGGGTGACGGACGCGGTCGCGGGCGGGGTGTCGGTCATGCGGGTACTCCATCCTGGCCGGTGACGCTGCTCATCGCGTCATCCCAGCACCCCGCCCACCGGGCTGCCAACGATTTTCCCCGCTGTTTCGCCGGCCCCACGGATGGAACCCGGAGGACCCCTGAGCACCCCAGCCACCGAGGGAGCGCCCGGTCATGCACTCGATCACCAAAGGCCTGCTGGCAGGCGCCGTCGGCACCCTCGCGCTGGACGTGGTGTCCTACGGCGACATGCTGCTGCGCGGCCGGTCCGCCAGCGGCGTTCCCGCCCAGGTCGCGGACCGTCTCGCCGGCCGCGCCCAGGTGCCGCTCGGGGAAGGCGAGGAGAAGGACAACCGCACCCAGGCGGCCGGCGCGCTGCTGGGGTACGGCATCGGTCTCGGGGCCGGTGCGGCGTACGGGCTGCTGCGGTACCGCCGCCCGGCCCTGCCGGCCTGGCTGGCCGGACCGCTGCTGGGCGCCGCCGCCATGGCGGGTGCCGACGCCCCCGCCACCGCACTGCGGCTGACCGATCCCACCTCCTGGGGCCTGACGTCATGGGCGTCCGACGTCGTGCCGCACCTGGTGTACGGCCTGACGACCGCCGCGGCGTACCGGGCCATGGGCTGACCGGACGGGCCGGCGAGGCGGGAGCCACCGGCCGGTCACATCACAGGCGGGAAACCACGACGAGGGCGGGAACGAGCCGTGACGCTGCGCATCGGGGTCGAGGAGGAGTTCCACCTGCTGGACGCTCACAGCGGCCTGCCGGCGCCGGGCGCGCGCGCCGTGCTCGACCGGCTGACCGGACCCGGGTTCGCGCCCGAGTTCCAGAGCTGCGTCGTGGAGAGCAACAGCGGGGTGCACGAGTCCCTCGACGGCCTCCGCGCCGACCTGGCCGCGTCCCGGCGCCGCCTGGACGCGGCGGCCGCGCCCCTGGGTTACGCGGCGGTGGCCGCCGGGACCGCGCCGCTGGCCCGGCTCGGCGCGCACGACGGTGTCACCGACCATCCCCGGTACCGGCACATGGCCGACGAATACCGCAGGGTCGCCGACGAACAGCTGATCTGCAGCGCGCAGGTGCACGTCGACGTCCCCGACCGGGACACGGCGGTGCGCGCCATGTGCCTGGTGTCGCCGTGGCTGCCGCCGCTGCTCGCGCTGTCGGCGAGTTCACCGTTCTGGCTCGGCGGTGACACCGGCTACGCGAGCTGGCGGACGATGCTCTGGCAGCGCTGGCCCACCGCCGGGCCGGCCGGGTGCTACTCGGGTGCCGCCGAGTACGACGCGGCCCTGGAGGAGCTGATCGGCTCGGGCGTCATCACCGACCCCGGAATGGTCTACTACGACATACGGCCCTCCGCGCACCAGCGCACGCTGGAGCTGCGGATCTGCGACGCCTGCCCTCGGGTGGAGACGGTGGTCCTGGTGGCCGGGCTGTTCCGGGCCCTCGTCCACGACGCGTGCGCGCGGCTGGCCCGACGGGCCGGCCCCGCCTGCCCCGGGCACCACGAGTGGCTGCGGGCCGCCGCCTGGCGAGCCGCCCGCTCCGGCCTCGAAGGCCCCCTGGTCGACCCGGTCACCCGGCGTGCGGTCCCCGCCCGCGAGGTGCTGCACGGCCTGCCGGACCGGCTGCGCCCGGCGCTGGAGGCCTCCGGCGACTGGGAGGGTGTGCGCGAACTGCTGGGCCGGGCGCTGGCCGACGGCAGTGCCGCACACCGGCTGCGGCGGACCGCCGAGAGCGGTGGCCTGCTCGCCGCGGTCCGTCTGCTGATCGCCGAGACCCGCGGCGACACCGGCGCCGTGGGGTGCTCCGGCGCGGACGGCGGGCCGCCGCCGGCGCGGTTTCGGACGCGCGCCGGGCGGGCACCCGTGCCAGGCTCGTGAGCGGGGACAGGGTCAGAGCCGTGCCCGGAAGCCGAGGAGGTCGGAGCATGTCCGAGGGCGACGCGACGGCGGTGAGCGCGACGGGCGGCGGGTCTCCGCCGTCCGGGAACCTGCTGTTCGGGCCGCAGCCGAACGTTGCCGGGGCGGCCGGATATCCCGACGCCCCGCCGCGCGTGGGCTTCTTCACCGACACGTCCGTGTGCATCGGCTGCAAGGCATGCGAGGTGGCGTGCAAGGAGTGGAACGCCGTGCCGGAGGACGGCCTGGAACTGACGGGCATGTCCTACGACAACACGCAGGGTCTGGGCGCGGACACCTGGCGGCACGTGGCGTTCGTCGAACAGCGCCTGCCCCGGGCCGACCGCGAACCCGGCGGCGAACCCGGCGGCGGCCAGGAGGGCTTCGACGTGTTCGAGGCCGCCCGCAACCTCGGCACCTCCCCCTCCCCCTCCCCCTCCCCCGACGGGGCGATCTCACCGGTGTCGCCCGACGGCCGGACCGAGTTGCGCTGGCTGATGTCCTCCGACGTGTGCAAGCACTGCACGCACGCGGGCTGCCTGGACGTGTGCCCCACGGGGGCGCTGTTCCGCACCGAGTTCGGCACGGTGGTGGTCCAGGCGGACGTGTGCAACGGCTGCGGGTACTGCGTGCCCGCGTGCCCGTACGGGGTCATCGACCAGCGCAAGGAGGACGGCCGGGTCTGGAAGTGCACGCTGTGCTACGACCGGCTCGGCGCGGGCATGGAGCCGGCCTGTGCCAAGTCGTGCCCGACGGACTCCATCCAGTTCGGCCCGTTGGAGGAGTTGCGCGCACGGGCGGCGTCCCGGGTGGCACAGTTGCACGCGGCCGGCGTCGCCGAGGCCCGGCTGTACGGCGAGAGCCCGAACGACGGGGTCGGCGGCGACGGCGCGTTCTTCCTGCTGCTCGACGAGCCCGAGGTGTACGGCCTGCCGCCGGATCCGGTGGTCACCACCCGGGACCTGCCCGCCATGTGGCGGCGCGCGGCGATGGCCGCCGTCTCGCTCGCCGCGCTGGGTGTCGCGAGCTTCGCCGGGAGGCGGCGATGAGCGAGTCGGACGTGACGCGCGGGGGCGTGCGCGGGGCGCGGCCCGGCCGGGACGCCGTGACGGGCGCTCAGGACGCGGGGCGCACGCGGCGCGGTCGCCGTCGCCGGGGCAAGGGACGCGGCGAGCAGCCGGTGGTCCCCGAGGCGCGGTTCTCGTCGTACTACGGCAGGCCGATCCTCAACAAGCCGACGTGGCAGGCCCTGGACATCGCCGGCTACCTCTTCCTCGGGGGTCTGGCGGGCGCGTCGTCGCTGCTGGCGGCCGGCGGGCAGGCCACCGGGCGGCCGGGCCTGGCGCGGGTGGCGAAGCTGGGGGCGGCGGGCGCCATCAGCGGGTCGCTGGTCGCGCTCGTGCACGATCTGGGCCGGCCCGCCCGGTTCCTCAACATGCTCCGCGTGTTCAAGCCCACGTCGCCGATGAGCATGGGCTCGTGGCTGCTGGCCGGGTACGCGCCGCTGACGATGGCGGCCGCTGCCGCCGACGTCACGGGCCGTGGGCGCGTCGCCGGCGCGGGCGCCACCGCCGCCGCGGCCTGCCTGGGCCCGGCGGTCGCCACCTACACCGCCGTCCTGCTCTCCGACACCGCCGTGCCGTCCTGGCACGAGGGCTACCGCGAGCTGCCGTTCGTCTTCGCGGGCTCTGCGTCGAGTGCGGCGGCCGGGCTGGCACTGGCCTGCGCGCCGGCCGGGCAGACGGCTCCGGCGCGCCGCATGGCGGTGCTCGGTGCCGGGCTGGAACTGGGCGCCTTCCAGCTGATGAAGCGTCGGATGGGCCTGGCCGCGGAACCGTTCGAGCAGGGCGGACCGCACCGGCTGCTGCGGGCCGCCGAGGTCCTGACGGCGGGCGGCGCCGCGCTGGCGGCCTGCACGGGCACGGGGCGGCGGTGGGGCCGGGCGTCCGCGGTGGCGGCCGGGGTGGCGCTGCTGGCCGGTTCGGCCGCGCTGCGGTTCGGGGTGTTCCACGCCGGGGTGGCCTCGGCCGAGGATCCCCGGTACACGGTCGTACCGCAGCGTGAGCGGTTGCGGGCCCGCGCCGGCTGACGGCGCGGGCACCCGCCGGGCGGCGGCGAAGATGCCGCGGCGGCCCGGCTGCGGAAGAATCTGCAGGACCCGAGCAGCACCGGAAGGGCTGACCTGATGGGCGTACGTACCTGGATCGACTCCTGGCCGGTCTACCGCCAGCTGACGGGCACCGACCCCCTGGGGCGCGGCGCCGCGGCCAAGAGCGGGCCGAGCGCACGGCTGACACCCAGGGTGGCCTCCGCGGACCGGGTGGTGAAGTCCGTCTGCCCGTACTGCGCCGTGGGCTGCGGCCAGAACGTGTACGTCGAGGACGGGCGGGTCACACAGATCGAGGGCGACCCGGACTCCCCCGTCTCCCGTGGCCGGCTGTGCCCCAAGGGCGCTGCCAGTCTCCAGCTGACCACGGGCGGCGCGCGTGAGCACCACGTCCTGTACCGGCGCCCGCACGGCACCGAGTGGGAGCGTCTCGACCTGGACACGGCGATGGACATGATCGCCGACCGGGTGATCGAGGCCCGCCGCGCGGGCTGGCAGTGGGAGGTCGACGGCGTGCGCACCCGGCGCACGCTCGGCATCGCCAGCCTCGGCGGGGCGACGCTGGACAACGAGGAGAACTACCTCATCAAGAAGCTGTTCACCGCCCTGGGCGCGATCCAGATCGAGAACCAGGCGCGTGTTTGACACTCCTCCACCGTTCCCGGTCTGGGAACCTCGTTCGGCCGCGGCGGCGCGACCACCTTCCAGCAGGACCTGCAGAACTCGGACTGCATCGTCATCCAGGGCTCGAACATGGCCGAGTGCCATCCGGTCGGGTTCCAGTGGGTGATGGAGGCCAAGGCCCGCGGGGCGAAGGTGATCCATGTCGATCCGCGGTTCACCCGGACCAGCGCGCTGGCCGATCTGCACGTGCCGCTGCGCGCGGGTTCGGACATCGCCTTCCTCGGCGGGATCATCAACCACGTCCTGAGCACGGGCGCGTACTTCCGCGACTACGTGGTGGCCTACACCAACGGGCCGGTGGTGCTGCGGGAGGACTTCCGGGACACCGAGGACCTCGACGGCGTGTTCTCGGGCCTGGACGCCGGGCACCGCACCTACGACAACAGCAGCTGGCAGTACGAGGGCACGGAGGTGCAGGCGGCCTCCGGGGAGCGCGACCAGGAGTACGACAAGCGCACCGGTGGCGGCAGTTCGGTGAGCGCGGCCGGACACGGCGAGGCCCACGGGTCGGGCGGCGCCGTCATCGGCGAGGGCGAGGTCGAACGCGACGAGACGATGACGCATCCGCGGTGTGTGTTCCAGGTGCTCAAGCGGCACTACGCCCGGTACACGCCCGAGATGGTGGAGCGGATCTGCGGGGTGCCGCAGGACGTGTTCCGCCGGGTGTGCGAGCTGGTCACGGAGAACTCCGGGCGCGAGCGGACCACCGCGTTCGCCTACGCGGTCGGCTGGACCCAGCACACCGTGGGGGTGCAGTACATCCGTGCGGCGGCCGTGCTGCAGAGCCTGCTCGGCAACATCGGCCGCCCCGGCGGCGGCATCCTGGCCCTGCGCGGACACGCCTCCATCCAGGGCTCGACGGACATCCCCACCCTGTTCAACCTGCTGCCCGGGTACATCCCGATGCCGCACGCGCACAAGAACGAGGACCTGGACGCCTTCGTGCAGGCCGAGGCGGCCCACAAGGGCTACTGGGGCAACATGCGCTCGTACCTCGTCAGTCTGCTCAAGGCGTACTGGGGTGACGCGGCGACGGCGGAGAACGACTTCTGCTTCGACTACCTGCCGCGGCTGACCGGCTCGCACTCCACCTACGAGACGGTGCTGGCCCAGCTGGAAGGGGTGTGCAAGGGCTACTTCCTGATGGGCGAGAACCCGGCGGTCGGCTCCGCCAACGCCCGCATGCAGCGGCTCGGCATGGCCGAGCTGGACTGGCTCGTCGTGCGCGACTTCTCCCTGATCGAGTCGGCCACCTGGTGGAAGGACGGCCCGGAGATCGACAGCGGGGAGCTGCGCACCGAGGACATCGGCACCGAGGTGTTCTTCCTGCCGGCCGCCGCGCACACCGAGAAGGACGGCAGCTTCACCAACACCCAGCGGCTGCTCCAGTGGCACCACCAGGCCGTCGAACCGCCGGGTGAGGCGCGCAGCGACCTGTGGTTCACCTACCACCTCGGCCGGATCGTCCGGCAGAAGCTCGCGGGTTCCGCCGACCCCATGGACCGGCCGGTGCTCGACCTGGCCTGGGACTACCCCACGAAGGGCACGCTCGCCGAGCCGGAGGCGGAGGCGGTGCTGGCCGAGATCAACGGCCGTGACGCCGAGGGCGCGCCGCTGGCGTCGTACGAGCAGCTCAGGCCCGACGGCTCCACGGTGTGCGGCTGCTGGATCTACTGCGGTGTCCGCGCCGACGGCGTCAACCAGGCCGCCCGGCGCAAGCCGGGCACCGAGCAGAACTGGGTGGCGAACGAGTGGGGCTGGGCGTGGCCCGCCAACCGCCGCATCCTGTACAACCGGGCCTCGGCGGACCCGGACGGCAGGCCGTGGAGCGCGCGCAAGGCGCTGGTGTGGTGGGACGAGGCGAAGGGCGAGTGGACGGGCCACGACATCGCCGACTTCAAGAAGGACAAGGCGCCCGGCCACCGGCCGCCGAAGGACGCCACCGGTCCCGAGGCGCTGTCGGGCACGGACCCGTTCGTGATGCAGGCCGACGGCAAGGCCTGGCTGTACGTGCCCTCCGGGCTCACCGACGGTCCCCTGCCGGCCCACTACGAGCCGCAGGAGTCGCCCTTCCCGAACCTTCTGTACGAGCAGCAGCGCAATCCCGTACGGCAGGTCATGCCCTCCCGGCCGGACAACCGCTACCAGCCCAGCGGCGGCGAGCCGGGCTCGGAGGTGTTCCCGTACGTGGCCACCACCTACCGGCTCACCGAGCACCACACGGCGGGCGGCATGTCGCGCTGGCTGCCCTATCTGGCCGAGCTCCAGCCGGAGTTCTTCTGCGAGGTGTCGCCGGAACTCGCCGCGGAGCGCGGCCTGGAGCACACCGGCTGGGCGACGATCGTCAGCGCCCGGGGTGTGATCGAGGCGCGGGTGCTGGTCACCGACCGGGTGCCGCCGCTGACCGTGCACGGCCGTACCCTGCACCAGGTGGGGCTTCCCTACCACTGGGGGCCGAGCGGCTACAGCACGGGCGACGCCGCCAACGAGCTGGTGCACCTGTCGCTCGACCCCAACACCCACATCCAGGAGACCAAGGCCTTCGCCGTCGACATCCGTCCGGGGCGCCGGCCACGAGGCCCGGCCGCACGGGAACTCGTGCGCGCCTACCAGGCGCGGGCCGGCATCGACGACCACACGGGCACCGAGCCCTAGGTGTGCTGTTCGGGGCTCATCTCAGGACGACCGAGTGGGCCCCGCGCGGGACGAGTTCTCCGATCACCGGGGCGCCGGGGACCTCGCCCGCGACGAGCAGGCCCCCGGACGTCTGGGCGTCGGCCAGCAGGAGGCGGGTGTCGGCGTCCGTGTCGCCGAAGTCGGTGAACGGGGCCACCCAGGCGAGGTTGCGCCGGGTGCCGCCGCTGACGTAGCCGTCGCGCACGGCCTGACGGGCCCCGTCGAGCAAGGGGACGGCGGCGGTGTCGAGGACCGCGCTCACGCCGGAGGCCCGGGCGAGTTTGTGCAGATGGCCGAGGAGACCGAAGCCCGTCACGTCGGTCGCGCAGGTGGCGCCCCGGGCCAGCGCGGCCTCGGACGCGTCCCGGTTGAGGGCCACCATGGTGGCCACCGCCTGCTCGAACCGTTCGCCGGTGGCCTTGTGACGGTTGTTCAGCACACCCAGGCCGAGCGGTTTGGTCAGCGACAGGGGCAGGCCGGGCCGGCCGGCGTCGTTGCGCAGCAGCCGGGCCGGGTCGGCGAGCCCGGTGACGGCCATGCCGTACTTGGGTTCCGGGTCGTCCACGCTGTGCCCGCCGCCGACGTGGCAGCCGGCCTCGGCGGCGATGTCCAGCCCGCCGCGCAGCACCTCGCGGGCCAGCTCGAACGGCAGCACGTCACGCGGCCAGGCCAGCAGGTTCACGGCGAGGACCGGACGGCCGCCCATGGCGTACACGTCGGACAGCGCGTTGGCCGCGGCGATGCGCCCCCAGTCGTACGGGTCGTCGACGACCGGTGTGAAGAAGTCGGCGGTCGACACCACCGCCTGCGCGGCGGCCCCACTGTACGCGGGCAGGGTGACGACGGCCGCGTCGTCGCCGGTGGCCAGTCCCACCAGCAGCGGGGTGCCGCCGGGGGCCGGGGGCGCGGTCGCCAGGCCGCCGAGCACGTCCTCCAGCTCGCCGGGCGGGATCTTGCAGGCGCATCCGCCGCCGTGGGCGAACTGCGTGAGCCGTACGGGTGTTTCGGGGGTGGCGGTCATGCCGGGTCCTTCCGTAGCCTGGCGGGCGGTGGAGGCGTGTGGGTGCCTGGTGGCCCTCCCGGTCTTCAAAACCGAGGTGTCCGAGGATCTCGGGCAGGCGGGTTCGATTCCCGTCCGCCTCCGTCGTCCCGCCCCGTCCGGCAGCGTCTGCGCTGGTCGTCGACGCGTTCCGTGAGCCCTTCGGCGTCGAGGAACTCCAGCAGCGGCACGGCGACCCTGCGGGTGGTGTCGAGCGCCGTGCGGGCCTCGCTGAGCGTGAAGGGCTGCGGCAGCCGGCTCAGCACCTCGGCGGCCCGGGTGTCCGCCCCCGGCAGCAGGACGACGGTGTCGGTGATCCGCAGCAGCGCGCCCGCGCGGACGGCGGCGGCGACCGCCTTGCGGCTGAGCCCGAGTTCGGTGAGCCGGTCGGCCTCCGGCGCACGGAAGGGCGCCTTCTCCAGCTCCTGCCGTACGGCGTCGACGGCCGCCCGGACCGGCTCGGGCAGATCGGGTCGGGCGCCGCCGGGGCCGTACAAGCGGCCCTGACGGCACAGCAGTCCGCTGCCGCCCGGGGTGCGGGCGAGGGCGTCGACCAGGGCCCGGTCGGGCAGGTCCAGCAGCCGCCGGGCGGCCTCGGCGGGCAGGCCCGGCTCCATGGGGTGCCGCCGCGCGTGGCGCTCGACCTCCTCGGCGAGGCGCTCGCGCAGCCGGGTCCAGTGCTCCGGGTCGGCCAGCCAGTCGCCGGTGACGGGCTCGCCGGGCGCGGGCACGCCCATCGCCAGCAGGTCCGAGCGGCGTACGATCCCCCGGCGCCGCAGCTCGGCCGCGCCGTCGGGACGGCCGGTCATCGCCGCCAGCTGCGCCGCCCTGGCCCGGCCCGCGCCCCGCCGGGTCAGACGCGGAGGGCGCACGTCGAGCACGACCACGGCGGAAGGCGGGCGTCCGCCGCCCGGTTCGCGCAGCACCGCCCGGTCCCCGACGCGCAGCGGCAGCCGCCGTGCCAGGGTCAGTCTGACGGTGTCGTCTCCCAGCGGGCGGACGGTCACGGGGACTGCCGCGGTGCCGATGTGCAGGGTGACCGTGCGGGGCAGTTCGCCCGCGGGCTCACCGGTGACGCGGGCGTCGATCAGGTCGGTGCGCAGCCAGCGGTCCGGGGCCAGCAGCACCTGGCCGCGCCGCAGCCCGCCGTCCCGGTCGCCGTGCACGTTGACCGCCACGCGCGCCACCCCGCTGACGGCGCTCCGCTCCTGCTTCAGGCACTGGAGTCCGCGCACCCGCAGCACCGCCGAGCCGTCCCCGGTCACCAGCCGGTCGCCGACGCGCAGGGTGCCGGCGCCCAGTGTGCCCGTCACGACGGTGCCATGGCCGCGCACCGTGAAGGCCCGGTCCAGCCACAGCCGTACGTCGGCGTCGGCGGACGGCACCGGCAGCGTGCGGGCGAGCCGGGTCAGCTCGGTGCGCAGGCCGTCCAGTCCGGCGCCGGTCACCGCGCTCACCGCGACGGACGGAACGTGCCCCAGCGAGGTCCCGGCCAGCCGCCGCACCGCCTCGGCGCGCACCGGTTCCGGGTCGGCGAGATCGCTGCGGGTCACGGCGAGGACGGCGTGGCGTACGCCGAGGGCGTCGAGGATCGCCAGGTGCTCCTGCGACTGGGGCTGCCACCCCTGGTCGGCGGCGACGACGAACAGCACGGCGGGCACGGGCCCGACCCCGGCCAGCATCGTGGCCACGAACCTCTCGTGCCCGGGGACGTCCACGAAGGCCAGGTGCTCGCCGTCCGCGTCCGGGCCGGTCCAGACGAAGCCGAGGTCCAGGGTGAGTCCGCGGCGCTGTTCCTCCGCGTGACGGTCGGGTTCCATCCCGGTCAGCGCCCGCACCAGGGCGGACTTGCCGTGGTCGACATGGCCCGCGGTGGCCAGGACCCGCATGGCGCCCACCTAACCTTCCGCCGCTGCGGTGACCGCGTCCTGGGTGGCCGCGTCCTGGGTGGCCGACCGCACCGCCTCGGCCAGCCGGTCGTCGTCCTCCGGCGCCACCGCCCGCAGGTCCAGCAGGCACCTCCCGGCCTCCAGGCGGCCGACCACGGGGACGGGACCGGTGCGCAGCACGGAGGCATACGGCTCCGGCAGGGACAGCGCCGCGCTGGGAAGGGTCACACCGGGTGCGCCACCACCACCGACCGTGGCGGTGCTGGGGACGGCCCGTACGTCCGCACCGGCCGCGCTCAGCGGCACGGCGAGACGTTCGGCGCGGCGCATCAGGTCCCGGGGATCGGCGGTCAAGGCCTCGGCGGTGGGGGTGGCGGGGCCCGTGAGGGTCGCCTCCAGCGCGGCCAGGGTGAGCTTGTCCACGCGCAGGGCGCGGGCCAGGGGGTGCCGGGCGAGGGCGCGAACGAGATCCTCGTCGCCGAGGAGCAGTCCGCACTGGGGTCCCCCGAGCAGCTTGTCCCCGCTGGCGGTCACCAGCGACGCGCCCGCCCTCAGCTGGCTCTCGGCGTCGGGCTCGGCCGGCAGCAGTGGATGGGGGGCGAGCAGCCCGGAGCCGATGTCCACGACGACCGGCACGCCGAGTGCCGCCAGCTCGCCGGTGCCGGCGGCGCGGGTGAAGCCGGTGACCCGGAAGTTGGACGGGTGGACCTTCAGGACGAAGGCGGTCTGCGGGCCGATCGCGTCGGCGTAGTCCTCGACGCCCGTACGGTTGGTGGTCCCGACCTCGCGCAGCCGGGCACCCGTGGACACCAGCAGGTCCGGCAGCCGGAAGCCGTCGCCGATCTCCACCATCTCGCCCCGGCTGATGACGATCTCCCGGCCGGTGGCGAGGGCGGTGGCGGCGAGGGCCAGGGCGGCGGCGCCGTTGTTGACGACGTGGGCCGCGGCGGCGGACGGCACGCGGGCGCGCAGCGCGTCGAGGGCGGAGCGGCCGCGGCGGGCCCGGACACCGGACGGCAGGTCCAGTTCGACGTCGGTGGGTCCGGCGGCGTCCAGCACCGCCCGCCGAGCCGCCGCCGACAGCGGCGCCCGGCCCAGGTTGGTGTGCAGCAGCACCCCGGTGGCGTTGATCACCGGACGCAGCCCGCAGGCCGTGGGCGGCAGCAGCGCCACCGCCGTGTCCGCGACCTCCTCGGGCGGAAGCGTGCCATGGCGGGCCTGCTGCTGGGCCCGCCGGACGGCGGCCTTCACGGGTTCCGGCCCGAGCCGCGCCACCGCCGCCGCCAGGCGCGGGTCGCGCAGGACGGCGTCGGTGCGCGGGATCCGGCGTCGCGGGTCGGGGCCGGGTTCGGGGTCGGGTTCGGGGTCGGGGCCGGCGCCCTCGGTCCCGCTTCGCGCTGTCCCGCCTCGGTCGGTCCCGCTACGCTCCGACCCGCGCTGCTCGGTCTCGCTCTGCTTGGTTTCGCGCTGCTCCGGCTCGCTCTGCTCCGCGACCCGCTGGTCCACGCAGCCCCTCCGTTCCTGGCCCGGCCTGACGGCGGTGCGGACACCACGCCCATCGTCCCCCGGTCCCGGCGACCGCCCGCATGACACGCCGGGCGAGGGTCAGGTGCTCAGGAGGCGGTTGAAGAAGGACCGGTAGCGCTGGAGCGCCCTGCGCAGATCCTCCGTGTCCACCTTCTCGCCCTGACTCCACTGGCCCTCCAGATCCTGCTTGTGCCGGGCGAAGGTGGCGGCCAGGGTCTGCATGACGTCCGCGACGAGGGTGTCGGCGGTGTGCACCGCCTCGCGCGGGTCGTCCACGAACGTGCTCTGCACCGCGCGCCACCGGTCCCGGAAGCCCTGTTCCTCGTCAGGGGTGAGCAGCCGGGGAGTGGCCTCGTCGGGGGCGGCCGGCTCCGGCTGGGCCGGGGCCGTGTCCGTGGTGGTTCCGGTGTCCCGGCCGGTGTCCTGGCCGGTGTCCTGGCCGGTGTCCTGGCCGGTGTCCGCGGTGGTCGCGGTGGTCGCGGTGGTCGGGGGCCGCTCGGCTCGTTCGGCTTCCTCGGCGCGTCCGGCTCCCTCGGCGCGTCCGGCTCCCTCGGGCCGCTCGGGCGGCTCCACGGTGGGGCGCCGTGTCGCCGCCGCCTCGCCCGTGCTCTCACCGGGATAGACCGGGGTTCCGGTCGGGGAGGTCTCCTGTGCGAGATCCTCGGTGGACAGGCCGCGGCCGAAGCGGCTCGGTTTCTCGTTGCTGTGCATGGCGTTCCGTTCCTCCCTGCCGTGACGGCGGGGCAGACGGGTTCTCAGGAGGGGGCGGGCCGGGCACGGCCCCCGTCGGAGATCAGTTCGTCGAAGAGCGTCCGGTAGTGCACCATGGCGCCCCGGAGCTGCTCGGTCGTGGCCTTGCTGCTGGTGCTCAGCGCTTCGACCTCGTGGGCGGCGCGGTAGTGCTCGAGCGTGCGGCCGTGCTCCACCGAGAGGTCCGCGGCCTGCTGCTCGAAGCCCTCCGTCGGGTAGCCGCGCTCGTGCATCAGCGCGGTCACCAGCCGGTCGGCGTCGTGCACCGCGTCCTCTGGCCGGTCCACGAATTCTTGCTGCACGTTGCTCCACTCGCGTGTGTAGCGGTCCCGTGAGACGTCCGGCAGCGGCTTGATGTCCAGCGCGTCGTGCCGCTTTTCGCGGGCCCTGAGCTCACGCTCGCCGGCCCGCCTGCTCTCGGCGTCCTCGACCGTCCGTTCGTACTCGGGGCCGAAGCGCTCACGAAGACGACGGCGCCTGGTCAGCAGTGCGGCCGCCACCGCGATCAGGGCGAGCACGACGACGATCGGGATGATGATCGCGAGAAGGGTTCCCGTGGACATGTGACACACCCCCTTGGGCATTGGTCCGTCTGCCCCTCACCGGCCGCATCATGCGTGTGGGCGCTGCTTTGCCCATCGGGCATGCCGTGGCCGCGCACGTGAACGCACCGTCACCGACGCGTCCCTCACCGTCGCGTACTCCGGCCGGAACAAAGGGTGTTGCCGATGTGCCCGGAGCTCCCTCTCGAGATGCCGACCGGCCGAGGGGCGACTAGCGTCTACCGGTGAGAGCCGCAAACGGGGGCACGCCCCGTCCGGCGTGGTCTCCACAGCGGGGGCCGTTGCCGCAACGCTCGCCCGTGCGATCAGGCGCGGGTGGGATGTGGCGGCGTCGGGGACCGAGACGTGCTTCTCACATATGGCGGCGACACCTCAGACCGCGCCGCACCTTCTCATCCATCCGGCGGGCGCGGCCATCCTCCTCGCGCGGTTCCCTTGCGCGAGACGATGGAAGGAAAGGTATACCCATGCGAGCACAGCGCGTTAAGCGTCTCATCGCCGTGTCCGCGGCCGGCATCGTCATGGCAGGCGGCGCCGCGATCGGCGCAGCGGGGACCGCTTCGGCTCACGACTCGGGCTATGACCACTCCGGTTACAGCTGGGGCTCCAACGACGACTGGTGGGGCGGCGGAGACCACGGCGACCACGGCGACCACGGCGACCACGGCGGCCACCACGGCTACTTCGGATTCGGAGACCGTGGAGACCGTGGTGACCACGGCGGCGACCATGGTGACCACGGCGATGATGGCGGCTACGGCGGCCACCACGGCTACAACGGCGGTGGGGGCCACGGTGGCGGAGACCACGGTGGCGGAGACCACGGTGGCGACCACGGCGGCGGAGACCACGGCGGCGACCACGGCGGGTACTGAGCCCTCTGGTCCGAGCACCGGGTCTGCGACCCGCTGACGCCGAGTCTCCAACCCACTCGGTGAACGACAGCCGCGGTGTGCGGTCCGTTGAGGACCGCACACCGCGGTGTGTTTCCGTCTGCGCGGCGGCTCAGCCGCTGGCGTGCTCCACGCGCATCCGCACCTGGTCCTCCAGCCGCCGCAGGCTGTCGTCGAGGGCTTCCAGGGCGGCCCGCTCGCCCGGGTCGTGGCTGTCCTCGAAGAACGACAGGTGGACGGTCACCTCGCTGGCGCCGCCGCCGATGCCGGAGACCTGGAGCCAGCCCGCGTAACTGCCCTGCTCACGGGTCCCCCACTCGATCCGCATCTGCTCGCGCTCGGCGCGCATCAGGGCCGAGGTGTCCTGGTCGGTGTGGTCCTCGTGCACGGTGACGGCGGGCGGCTCCTCGACGCGCACGTGCAGGGCGTCCGGCAGCCAGGCGTCGAGCTGGCCGACGTTGGCCGCCTGGTCGAAGACCTGCTCGGGCTGGGCGGGCATCGTGCGTGAACGTTCATACTCGGACATCACGGCACCTTTCCTCTGCTGCTCGGGGGGCGTACCAGGAACGCGTGCCCCTTCTGTCGCGGCCGAAAAGGCCACCGCCGAACGGCTCGGGCGCCCAGCGGCTCGGGCTCCGCGGCGCTACGGCGGCGCGGGCCGCAGAGCGGACAGGACCGCCCAGACGACCGAGACGAACGGGACGGCGACGACGGCCCCGATCACACCGGCGACGATGCTGCCGGCGATGACGGACACGGCGACGACGAGCGGGTGCAGGCGGACCGCCCAGCTCATCACCAGGGGATGCAGGACGTGCCCTTCGAGCTCGCCGATGACGACGATGAGCAGCAGCACGGCCATCGCCGTGATGGGGCCGCGCCCGGCCAGGGCGACCACCGTGGCCACGGCGAGCGCGACCGGCGAGCCGACCAGCGGCACGAACGTCGCGAAGAACTCCAGCAGCATCAGCGGCAGGGCGAGCGGCACGCGGAGCAGGACCAGGGCCACGCCGACCAGTACGGCGTTGCTGGCGGCCACGATGATGATGCCGCGCGTGTACCCGGCGAAGGCACGCCAGGCCGCGTGCCCGGCCCGGTCCCACACCGGGCGGGCGCCCGCGGGCAGCAGCACGTCCCGCGCCCAGCGCCACAGGCGTTCTCCGGAGTGGATGAAGAACACGGAGGTGAACAGCGCGAGCGCACCGGCGGTGACCAGCTCGACGATCCGGCCCAGGCCGCTGAGCGCGCTGTTGAGCAGGCTCTCCCGGTGCGCGGACAGATAGTCCAGGAGCTGGTCCTGGAGGGCGGTGAGCCGTCCGGGACTGATCCGGAACGGCGGGCCCTGGAGCCAGCGTTCGATCCGGTGGATGCCGCCGCGCAGTTCCTTCGCCAGCTGTGACCACTCCCCCGCGACCGCCTCGCCCACGAGGGCGAGCAGGGCGGACACGAACAGCACACTGCCCACCAGGACCACGGCGACGCACAGCGGCCGCGGCAGCAGACGGTTCAACAGGTCGGCGAGGGGGCGCAGGACCGAGGTGACGACGAGCGCGATGAACAGGGCCACGGCGACGAGCTGGAAGCGGCCGAGGATCGTGAACACGCCGTAGACGACGACGCCGACGAGGATGAGCCGCCAGGCGTAGGCGGCGGCGACGCGGAGCCAGGGCACGGTGCGCTCGGCCCGGGGGTGCTCGGCGGCCAGGGCCGGCGGGCCGGAGCGGGAAGGCGGCGGCAGCCGTACGGAGTGCGCCGGCCGGCTGCCCAGCACCACCCTGCCCGCCCGGTCCGCCCGGCGCCCGCGGCGCCGCCCGGACGCCGGACCGCCCGCATCCGCCACCGCGCCTCCCGTTGCCGCCCGACGGTCACGTCCACAGCACGGTACGGGCCGCCGGGCGGGTGTCCTGGCGCAACGCGCCAGGGCGCCCGTCATCGGGTGGCACGGCTGCCCGTCCGGCGCAGGTGGGTGCCGGTCACGGCGTGGGCTCCGCCAGCAGGCCCGGCCCGTTGTTGCGGACGTCGTTGACGGCCGGGGAGACGGGCCGGGCGTCCAGACGGCCGCCCCCCGGAGGGCTGAGCAGCTCCCGCAGCCCGCCGGGGTCCTGGTGGCCGGGGTCGAGCCAGGCGTCGTAGTGGTCCGGGGTGAGGGCGAGCGGCATGCGGGGGTGCACGCGGCCGGCCGCGTCGGTGGCCTCGGTGGTCAGGACGGTGCAGGTCGTCACCCAGGCGGCGGGGTCGTCGTCCCGCGCCACCTCCGGGTCGCGCCAGTACTCGTAGAGGCCGGCGAGCGCCATCACCTCGCCGTCCTCGGGGTGGATGAAGTACGGCTGCTTGCGCGTCCTGCCGGTGTCCTCCGCCCTGACCTGCTGCCACTCGTAGAAGCCGTCGGCGGGCAGCAGGCAGCGTCGTCCGGCGAAGGCCCGGCGGAAGGCGGGCTTCTCGTGCACGGTCTCGACCCGCGCGTTGATCAGCCGTGCGCCGATCCGCAGGTCCTTCGCCCAGGACGGAACCAGGCCCCAGCGCAGCACCCTCAGCTCCCGGCGCACCGAGCCCGCCTCCCGTTCCTCCCGCGGGGTGCGCTCCAGAACGGCCCACACCGGGTCGGTGGGTGCGACGTTCCAGCTCGGCTCCAGTGCCTCCTCCGGACGCCACTCGGTGACCCGGAAGTGCCGGACCAGGTCTTCGGGGCCGCGCGTGGAGACGTAGCGACCGCACATGTCGAACCGCCTCGAGTCGGGGGTGAGGTGCCCGGACGAGCCGGGTGCCTCCCCACACCCGTTGGTGGCGGCCCGCGGGCGCCTGCTGCCATCGCTCAGCGAAGCGGGCCGGAGGAACCCGCGTACGGGCGGAGACATCCGGGGGATGCGTGGGATCGGTGTTCCGGACTCCGCACCCTTGTCGGTCTCGCGGGTCAGCCTTGGGAGGGACGCGGGGCGCGCAGGTGCGCCCGTTCCTTCAGTTCCTCCTCGTCGACCAGCCTGAGCATCGGCTGACCCGGCGCGCAGACCATGGTCACCACGAACTTGGTCGGTGCGTCCGCCAGGGCGTTACCGTCCTGATAGTGGATCACGTCACCGCCTGGCTCCCAGAACGTCCCACCGGCCTCGACCACACGCTCCGGCTCACCCTCGAGCTCGAACCGGAGCGCGCCCTCCATCACGTAGCCGAACGCCGGGCCCGAGTGGCGATGCGGAGGGAGCCCGGGGTGACCGGGAGGCCACTCGACGAGGATGGTCATTCCCGAACCGCCATCGGGAAAGAAGGGCGGAGTGACTTCCTGCAGCAACTTGACTTCGGGTGGCAAGGAGACCTCGTGGGCGGTCCCCTGCTCTGGGTTCTTCGCTGACATGTACCACACCTTCGTAGCCTGCCGCCTGCCCGGGGTGGACAATCCGGACACAACCCTGCCTCCCGTCGGCGGCCGCCGCAATCCGGGAGCCGGCGGCATCGAGAGCGCATCGCACCATGTCGTCGGCGAGCGTCCAGTGCCGTGTCAGGCAGCGTCTGCCCTGTTGAAGGCCTCTCTCGTCCCGGGTTGGTCCGATCGGTCGGATATACCGGTGGGTCACGCCGGGGCGTTCCGGGCGGCGGCAGAGCCGAGGTTATGAATGCGTCACCTGACCATCCATGAGCATCAACCTGAGGAGCCACACGTGCGCCCCATCAGAGCAGCCTGTCTCGGCACGGCCACCGCGCTGGTCGCCCTTCTCGCCTGCGCCCCTGTCGAGGCCGCCGCGACGGACACCGGTTCCACCCACGCCAAGGGCGCAGACCGGGTCATCACACTCATCGGCGTGCTCAGGCAGCAGTCGCGCTTCCCCGTCAACCCGGGCGGTGTCCCCGCCGCCCAGGGCGATCGGACCGTCGTCCGCTCGGACCTCTACGACAAGAACCGCAAGAAGGTCGGCGAGACCGGCGGCACCTGCACCACCACCCGGACCACCGGCGGCGGAGCGGAGGTGTGCGTCGTGACCTACACCCTCCCGGGCGGCCAGCTCACCGCGCAGGGGATGGTATTCGGCATCCTCACCAATGGCCGCCCGACGCTCCCTCCCCCTCCGTTCGACAACGCGATCACCGGCGGCACCGGGGTGTTCGACCGGGCTCATGGCCAGGTCCACGCCGAAACGATCGCTCCGAGCACGAGGCGCTTCACGATCGACCTCGACTGACTCACCCTGCCCCCGCCCGGCGAGAAGGCCGGCGGGGGCTCCTCTGTATGACGCGGCACCGCGATCGACAAACGCTCTGCGAAGCTGTTCGCCGTCATGCGACGGAGGCGTTCGCCGGCGAACCCGGTCGTTCAGGCTTCCTTGTCAGCGGACCTGGTCGCTCCTCGGCCCGATGCCTTTGATCCTGGCCGGAGTTCCGTCCGGGGCGAACGAGTCGTGGAAGGTGAAGGCGTGCGGCGCGGAGCCGTGGTCGTGGAGGTGCTCCAGCCTGGAGACCCCGTCCCGCCAGGTGGGTATCACGCCGTCGGAGACCCACCAGAACACGTAGTTCGGGTGCCCTGTCCTCTCGAACCAGTCGTAACGCCTGTTCAGCGCCTCACGGTGCAGACCGGTGTAGACGGCGTCGAGGGCGGGGCGCAGACCGGTCCACAGTGAGAGGGTCACGGCCAGGGCGGTGGTTTCCGGCGTACGGCCCTTGCCGTACCACGTCGGTACGGCGAACTCGCCCCATGCACCCCAGTCCGCTTCGAAGAGCACGCCCCGGTGCCCGTCCGCCGCTTCAGCATGCGCGAGGTATCCGGGGTGCTGACTGATCTTCCGGTAGACGGCCTCACCGATGTCGTAGAACTCGCGCGTGAGAGGTGCGGGATCGGCGAGAGGTGACTTCAGGACGCCGAATGTGTACAGCGCAAGATGGGGCATGCGTCTCTCCCTGGTTGGGGCTGCCTGGCGTGGACCCGGTTCGGTGGCTTGCGCATGGGGGCGAGGGTTCGTGGGGCGTGACCGACTCGTCCCGTCGCGGCCGGCCCAGCCTGAAGGAACCCCCGTGCGACCGTGGCGACCACCGAAGACCAGAGGAAGGTAGCTGCCTTCGCGAGCCATGTCGAAGTTGCCATTCCCCTGTCCAAGTGGCCTCTTGCACAGGCGCCCTCGGCGACTCGCCGTGGACGTCCTCGGCAATCTCCCCGACCGAGCCGCAATCACCGCCCGTGACGGGTTCGCGTCGGGAACCGTCCACCGTCCGTCCGTAGTCCTGTCGCCGGCGTTCCAACGCCCGGCTCAGCGCGTCACGCGGTAGCGGAGGTGGACGACTCGTGAGCTGAAGGTGCGGGTCTCGACGAGTTCGAGATCCACCCGGCGCTCGCGCCGGGGAAAGAACGGAATGCCACCACCGACGAGCACCGGGTAGACCCTGGCCCGGTACTCGTCGATCAGGTCCAGCGCGGCGGCCTCGGCGGCGAGAGCAGCGCCGCCGATCGCGATGTCGCCCTCCCCCGGTTCGGCTCGCAACCGCTCGATCTCCTCGGTCAGACCGCCGGAAGCCAGGCGGGCCTGGCCCTGCACCGTCGACAGCGTGGTGGAGAACACCACCTTCGGGAGCGGCTTCCAGAGCGCGGCCCACTCGAGCATGGCCTCGTCGAGGGAGGGATCCTGGTCGGCGGTCTCCCAGTACAGCATCGTCTCGTACAGCCGCCGTCCCAGCAGGTGGACGTCGACCTCCCGGATCTCGTCGATCCAGGAGCGAAAGGTCTCCGCGTCGCGTGCCCCCCAGCCGAAGTCGCCGTCCGGCCCGACGACATAGCCGTCAAGTGAGACGTTCATCGAATACGTCACGCTGCGCATCAGCGGTCCTCCTCGGTGACGGGCTCGACGGTAGGACCGCCGGAGGCCGCGGAACTCATCGCGGCTCGCCGGGTCTGCTCAGAGCTCCGCGCTCCACGCGAAGATCACCACGCAGGGCGGCACGAGGCGCGACCGATGAGGGCAGTCCTTCGTGGTCTTACGGAGTGATGACGTGACCGGCGCGTTCGTGCGGTGCGGTGCCGTCGGCGGCCTAGCGTGGGCCGCATGCGTGTACTGGTCACCGGCGGTGCCGGATTCATCGGGTCCCATGTCGTTCAGGCGCTGACGGAGCGCGGGCACGAAGCCGTGGTGTTCGACGTGAGCACGGCCGCGGGCGCGGACGTGCGGAACCCGGAGGCGGTCGGTCGTGCGCTGTCGGGGGTGGACGCCGTGTGCCACCAGGCGGCGATGGTCGGCCTCGGCGACGGCGTCCTGGACGCGGCCGAGTACGTCTCCCGCAACGACCTCGGCACCGCCGTCCTGCTCGCCGCGATGGCCGAGGCGAGCGTGGGGCGCCTGGTGCTGGCCGGGTCGATGGTGGTGTACGGGGAGGGGCGGTACGAGTGCCGGGAGCACGGCGTCGTACGGCCCGGTCCGCGGGCCGTGCGCGACCTGGACGCGGGCCGGTTCGAGCCGGTGTGCCCGAGGTGCGGGCGGGAGCTGCGCCCCGGACTGGTCGGTGAGGACGCCCCGCCCGATCCGCGGAACGTCTACGCGGCGACCAAGCTGGCCCAGGAGCACCTGTCGGCCGCGTGGGCGCGGTCGACGGAAGGGTCGGCGGTCTCGCTGCGCTACCACAACGTGTACGGGCCCCGGATGCCCCGTGACACCCCGTACGCGGGCGTCGCGTCCTTCTTCCGCTCCGCGCTGGCCCGCGGCGAGGCGCCGCGCGTGTTCGAGGACGGCCGGCAGCGCCGCGACTTCGTGCACGTGCGGGACGTGGCCGCGGCCAACGTCGCGGCGCTGGAGGCAAAGCCGCCGCGGGGCGCGCTCACCGTCTACAACACCGGCAGCGGCGAGCCGCACACGGTCGGCGCGATGGCGCGGGCCCTGGCGGCCGCGCACGGCGGGCCCGAGCCCGTCGTCACCGGCGAGTACCGCCTGGGCGACGTCCGGCACATCACCGCGGACTCCTCACGGCTGCGGGCCGAACTGGGCTGGAAGCCCGAGGTCGGCTTCGAGGAGGGGATGCGGGAGTTCGCCGGCTCGCCCCTGCGCGACGAGAAGCCGAACGGCCACACGCCCTAAGGGGGTGTCTCGTCGATCATGCCTGGCTCGCGGTGGCTCCCTGATCCGGCCTGATCGACGAAACACCCCCTGGCCGAGCGGCGCCCGCGTCCGCGTCGTTCGGGTGGGGCCGGGGGTTCAGCTCTCCGCCGAGGGGAGGGCCGCCGACGGGAGGGTCACCTCGAAGCGGCATCCGCCGGGGATGTTGCGTACGGCGGTGTGGCCCTGGTGGGCCTCGACGATGCCCCGGACGATGGCGAGGCCCAGGCCTGCGCCGGCCGGGGGCGTGCGGGCGTGGGTGCCGCGCCAGCCGGTGTCGAAGACCCGGGGCAGGTCCTCCTCGGGGATGCCGCCGCAGCCGTCGGTGACGGACAGGACGACGCCCTCGGGCGAGCGTTCGGCGGCGACGGCGACCGTGCCGTCGGCGGGGGTGCGGCGGATCGCGTTCACCAGCAGGTTGCCGAGCACCCGGCTCATCTCCTTGCCGTCCACCTCGACCGGCACCGGCTCCACCCGGTCGCCCACGAGGCGCACGCCGTGCTCCCGGGCCAGCGGGTCGGCCCCCGCGAGGGCGTCGCCGACCAGGTCGTACAGCGAGATCCGGGCGCGGGTCAGGGCGAGGCTGCCGGCGTGGATGCGGGAGAGCTCGAACAGGTCGCCGACCATGTCGTTCAGGCGCTCCACCTCGGCGCGGATCTGCTTGAGGTAGCGGTCCGGGTCGGTGGCGACACCGTCCTCCAGCGCCTCGGACATGGCACGCAGTCCGGCGAGCGGAGTGCGCAGGTCGTGCGAGATCCAGGCGACGAGCTCCCGGCGCGAGGACTCCAGGGCGCGCTCGCGCTCCCGGGACTCGGCGAGCCGCGCGCTGGTGGCGGCCAGCTCGCGGCTGAGGGACTCCAGTTCGGCGGTCGCCGGGGTACCGGGCGCGGCGAAGTCGCCGCCCTCGCCGAACGAGCGGGCGGCCAGGGCGAGCTCGCGGCTGCGGGCGACCACCCAGCGGCCCAGCAGCAGCGCGGTCACCAGGGACACCACCGCGGCCATGGCCGCCACGGTGGTGACGACGGACAGGTCGTGCTCGGACAGGAACATCGCCTGTGCCACCACCAGGGTGCCGGCCAGCATCGCGCCCACCGCCACTGCGGCGACCACGGCGAGCGAGACGGTCAGGGAGCGCCGCCGGATCAGCCGCAGCACACCGGCCCCGGCCAGGCCGGTCGCCGCGGCGCCGAGGAAGGCGTACAGGGCGATCAGCAGGATGTCGCGCACGGTCAGCTCCCTTCGCCCTGGTGTGCATCACCCGTGCGTGCTGCACCCTGGTGCGCTTCACCCGAGCGTGCCTCGGCCTCGTGCGCCGTGGGGTCGAAGCGGTAGCCGACGCCCCACACGGTCTGGATCAGGCGGGGCCGGGCCGGGTCGTCCTCCACCTTGCCGCGCAGCCGCCGCACATGGACGGTGACGGTGGACAGGTCGCCGAAGTCCCAGCCCCACACCTCGCGCATCAGGTCCTCGCGGCTGAAGGCGCGGCCGGGGTGCCTGAGGAAGAAGGCGAGCAGGTCGAACTCGCGGAGAGTGAGGGCGAGCTCGGTGCCGTTCTTGGTGGCGCGGCGGGCGGCCGGGTCGATGGCGAGGCCGGCCGCGGCCGGTGGCCGCGACACGGCGGCCGGCCGGGTGCGGCGCAGCACCGACTCCACACGCAGGACGAGTTCGCGCGGGCTGAACGGCTTGGTCACGTAGTCGTCGGCGCCGACCTCCAGGCCGAGGATGCGGTCGTCCTCGTCGCCGCGCGCGGTGAGCATGATGACCGGCACCGGGCCGCGCCCGCGCATCCGGCGGCACACCTCCAGGCCGTCCATGCCGGGCAGCATCAGGTCCAGCACCACCAGGTCCGGCCAGTGCGCGGCGACGCGGGCCAGCGCGGTCGGCCCGTCCCCGGCCCGGTCCACGACATGGCCGGCGCGGTCGAGGTACCCGGAGACCACCTCGGCGACGGTGGGGTCGTCCTCCACGACCAGGACGCGGGCGGCCGGTGCCGGCCGGTGTCCGGCCGTTCCGGGTTCGGCGGGGCCGGGGTCGTCGGTGCCGGATTCGGCTGCACCGGGTTCGGCGGTGCCGGATTCGGCGCGGCCGGGGTCGGTGGTCCGGGGTTCACCGATTCGGGGTGGTTCACCGATTCGGGGTTCGCCGGTGCCGGGTCCGCCGGTGCCCGCGTCGTGGCCGCCCGCTCGGGGCTCGTACGGCTGCTGCATGCGTCCAGCCTGGCACCACGGCCGCCGTGGTGCCGCCGCCGGTGGCCTCGCGGCCTTCGACGTCCGCGTTTCGTAAGGAGCCGACATCCGTTATGCCCGGTTTGCGTTCGTAGGGTGAGAGCCGTGACGACCTCTCCCACACCACCGGACGTCGACGTGGTGCTCCCCTGTCTGAACGAGGCCGGCGCCCTGCCCTGGGTGCTCGAGCGCATCCCCGAGGGCTGGCGCGCCCTGGTCGTGGACAACGGCTCCACCGACGGCTCGGCCGAGCTGGCGCGTGAGCTGGGCGCGACCGTCGTGTCCGAGCCCCGCCGCGGGTTCGGCGCCGCCTGCCACGCGGGGCTGACCGCCGCCACCGCCGACATCGTGTGCTTCTGCGACTGCGACGGCTCGCTCGACCCGGCGCTGCTGGTGCCCTTCGTTCGCGAGGTGCGTACCGGCGCGGCCGACCTGGTGCTCGGCCGACGCCGGCCGCGGGGCCCGGGAGCCTGGCCAGCGCACGCCCGGGCGGGGAATCTCGTACTGGCCCGGATGCTGCGCCGCCGCACCGGTCTGCGCCTGCACGACCTCGGCCCGCTGCGGGCGGCGCGCCGGGCGCCGCTGCTCGCCCTCGGCCTCACCGACCGCCGCAGCGGCTACCCGCTGCAGATGGTGGTGCGCGCCGCCGACGCGGGCTGGCGCGTCACCGAGCACGACGTGCCGTATCTCCCGCGCACCGGCGCCTCGAAGGTGACGGGCACCTGGCGCGGCACCTGGCAGGCGGTACGGGACATGCGCCGGGTGCTGGCCGAGCCGGCCCCGCACAGCGCCCCGGACGCGCCCGCGGCCCCGCACGCGACCCGAGGAGTGCCCCGGTGACCACGCTGCTCGTCATCGCCAAGGAGCCGCTGCCGGGGAAGGTGAAGACCCGGCTGACCCCGCCGTTCACCCCTCGGGAGGCGGCCGAGCTCGCCGAGGCGGCCCTCGCGGACACCCTGCTGGCCGTGGCCGCGGCCCCCGCCGACCGCCGCATCCTCGTCCTCGACGGCGCGCCCGGCCCCTGGCTGCCTCCCGGCTTCGAGGTCGTACGGCAGTGCGCGGGCGGTCTGGACGAACGGCTGGCTGCGGCCTTCGCGGGCTGTGCCGGTCCGGCGCTGCTGATCGGGATGGACACCCCGCAGGTGACCCCGGAACTGCTCAGCGTCGACTTCGCCGCCTGCGACGCGTGGTTCGGCCCCGCCGAGGACGGCGGTTTCTGGGCCCTGGGACTGGCGGAGCCGGATCCCGCGCTGCTGCGGGGCGTGCCCATGTCGACGTCCGTGACCGGCGCCGTGCAGCGGGACAGGCTCGTCACGGCGGGTCTGCGGGTGCGCGACCTTCCGCTGCTGCGCGACGTGGACACCGCCGCCGACGCCCGGGCCGTCGCCGCCCGCGCCCCGCACGGCCGCTTCGCCGCACGGCTCGCCCGCTGCGCGGCGGTCACCGGCCGATGAGCACCGCACACGAGATCGCACCGACGGCCACCACGGCCGATGCGGATGCGGCCGCACCGGCGTCCGGGGCGGCCGGGTGGCCCACGAGCGCGCGCACCGGGCGCGGCGTCGGAGACACCGGGACGACCGGCGGGCCGGCGTGGACCGCCCACGGACGCATCGGGACCACTGGCGGTCCTACGGCGGCCCGCGACCGGCGCCCAGGAGCCACCGACGCACCCGTGCGAACCCCCGCCTGGCCCGCAGCAACCAGCGACGCACGCGAATGGACCGCCGACGGGCCTTACTCCGCCGCTCTGCGCGAGGGTCGAGGGCCGCTGTTCCTGCGCCGGGCCGACGGGTGGCTGCTGCCGCTGGAGGTGGAGCGGTGGTGTGCGGAGCCGGACCCGGTGGACCAGGAGGTGCTGGGCCGTTGCGAGGGCGCGGTGCTGGACGTGGGATGCGGGCCGGGGCGGCTGGTCGCGGCGCTCGCGGAGCGGGGGCGGCCCGTCCTGGGCATCGACGTGAGCGAGGCCGCCGTCGCCCGCACCGTCGATCTCGGTGGGCCCGCGCTGCGCCGCTCGGTCTTCGAACCGCTGCCCGGTGAGGGCCGTTGGGACACCGCGCTCCTCATGGACGGCAACGTCGGCATCGGCGGCGACCCGCGCGTCCTGCTGCGCCGGCTGGCCCGGCTGCTGCGGCCCGGCGGTCTGCTGATCGCCGAGGTCGCGCCCGTGGACGTCGACGAGCGCGTCGAGGTCCAGGTCGTCCACCAGGCCGACGTGGCGGTCGGAGCGGGCGAACTCTTCCCCTGGGCGCGCGTCGGCGCCCGGGCCCTGCTGCAACACGCCGGGCGCGTGGGGTGGCGGGCCGTCGATCAGTGGACGGCGGGCGGCCGGTGCTTCGCCGCTCTGCGCAGCCGCACCAGGAGGACCAGCGCCGAGCCACCGAAGAGCACGGCCGTGATGAGCAGCCAGCGGGCGAGGTAGCCGTCCGGCGGCAGTCCGGTGGCCAGCCGGTAGCGCCGCCGGTCCACCTGCCCGGCGATCAGCGGGAACCACACCAGGAGCAGCAGCCCGGACAGGACCGCCGGGACCCGGACGTACCCCACCCACGGGCGGCGGCCGGCCCGACCGGCCGCCCGCAGAGCGGCGCGGTCGGCCGCCGTGTACAGCGGCAGCAGCACCAGGTCGTGCAGCAGCGCCGCCCCCACGAACCACAGGGCCACCCCGAACCAGTCGCCGGCGAACAGGCGCACCCCCGCGTATCCGGCCAGCGCGAACGAGCAGGCGAGCAGCACAAGCTGCAACGGGCTGCCGAGCGGGAGGCGGAGAGCGCGGAGGGAGCGAGGGAAACCGACGGGGCGGCGGGCGCGCAGGGGCCGGGGGACACGCGGGGTCATCACAGGTCTCCGAAGGTCAGCCGGGCCACCCACTTGGTGTTCATCACGCCGGGTGCCGCAGGCACGATGACCCGGGCCGGGTAGCCGTGGTCCGGGGTCAGGTCCTCGCCGTTGACCTGGAGGGCGAGCAGGGAGAGCGGGTCGCGTACCTGGTTGGCGCGCAGGCCGGCCCGGCGGAAGGCGCCGTGCCGCTGGAGCGACTCCACGAAGACGTCGGGCACGCCGGCCGGGTCCTCGTACCCGACGAGCGCCGCGAGGTCGCGCAGCCGGACGCCGCGCCACCACTGGTCGGAGGTCGACCAGCCCTCCACGCAGGCGATGGGCAGCGCGGAGCTGTGCAGGGGCAGACGGAGCAGATCGGCGCGGGCGAGCCGGACGGTGCCGGTACGGCCGGTGACGACCAGCCGCCAGGCCTCCTCGCTCGTCTCGGCCGCGTCGATCCCGGCGTACGCGGCGGTCTTGTTGATCTGGAAGCCGCCTGGTCCGCTGCCGGGCTCGGGCCCGCCGTGCGGGGCCAGCAGGGCGGTCCGCCGCAGCGGTCCGTCGAAGCCGCGGCCCACCGTCGTGGCGAACAGCAGCAGCGAGCCACCGCCGACCAGCCACAGCGCCCCACGGCGCGACACACTGGGCGGATCCGGCCTCGGCGACACCAGGTCACCGGCCTCGCCCGGCGCCGCGGGCTCACCGCCCGCTCCCCGCGCACGGCGCACGTTGCGCAGCGCCGCGGGCAGCTTCAGGGCCACGTGGACGGCGAAGGCGGCGAAGAACACCCAGGCGCCGTAGAAGTGCAGCGGGTAGAACGAGCCGGGGAAGACGTAGTCCAACTGGACGTTGAGCACCCCGGTGGTGAACTCGAACAGGACGCCCCCGACCAGCAGGAGCAGCGAGATCCGTTCCAGCGCGTGGGTGAGGGACCGGGCGGGCGGCAGCGTGAACAGCCGGGGCACGACCGACCACAGCTTCGCCAGCAGGACCGGGATCAGTGTGATGCCGAGCGTCACGTGGACGTTCTGGGTGAGCCGGTACAGCCAGGGCGGACGCGTCGGCCAGTCGAAGAGGTAGAACCCGAGGATCCCTTTCCCGGGCGTCTGGTCGTTCACCGGTGTGAGGCCCGGATTGTAGGCGGCGTACGACACCAGGCCGGTCACGAAGAGCACCGTGATGCCGACCAGCAGGACCAGCCCCAGCACCGAGGTGAAGTAGGGACCGCGCAGCGGGCTGCGCCAGAAGCCGGGAGAGGTGGGGAGCCGTCGATCGCTCATGTTCCGACGGTAGGCCGCTCCGGCCCGGGAAAGGGGCGCACGACCCATGACGAAATCCTGACGCCCGGGCCGCCGACCGGCACGTTCGCCGTCCGTCGCGCCAGGTCCCGTCGTCAAATCGAGGAGAGGACCTAGCGTTCCGGTGTGATCCGCACTCATCTCCGCGACCCGCGCACCCCGCGCGACCTGTACGCCGTCGCGGCCGCCGTCCTGCTCGTCACGGCGGCGGTCCTCGTCGGCCGCCGCGTCCAGTCCGCCCACCACTCGCTGTTCGTCCACTGGCCGCCGCTGCTCGCCGACTGGGACCCCCACGTGGGACCGGGCACACCGGCCGCCGTGCTGGTCGCCGCGGCGGTGGTGGTCCACGGGCCGGCGCTCGCCCTGCGGCTGCCGTGGCGGGCGCTGCTCGCCACCGCCTGGGGCACCGCCTTGGCGTGGACCTGGTCGCTCGCCCTCGTCGACGGCTGGCAGCGGGGCGTGGCCGGCCGGCTCACCACCCCCAACGAGTATCTGCGGGTCATCGGCCGCTTCCACGACATCCCGGCCACGCTGCACGACTTCACCCACCACATCGTGATCGGCACCGCGTCCCCGTGGCCGGCCCATGTCTCCGGTCATCCCCCGGCCGCGACGCTCACGTTCGTGCTGCTCGACCGTGCCGGGTTGGGGGGCGGCGGCTGGGCCGGCGCCTGGTGTGTCACCGTCGGCACCACGGCGTGCGTGGCGGTGCTGGTGGCGGTGCGGGCGCTGGCCGGCGAGGGCCTGGCCCGCCGGGCGGCGCCCTTCCTGGTGGCGGCGCCCGCCGCGGTGTGGGTGGGCGCGTCCGCCGACGGATACTTCTCGGCCGTCGCCGCCTGGTTCGTGGCGCTGCTCGCCCTGGCGGTGCGCGCAGGGGCCCGCCCCGGGTGGCGGGCGGCCGCCACCTTCGGGTCGGGGCTGCTGTTCGGCCTGACCTGTTATCTCTCCTACGGTCTGACGTTGTTCGCGCTGATCGGGGCCGGCGCGGTGCTGCTCGGGCGGGCACGGCCGGGCACCCTGCTGCGGGGGCTCCCGCTGTTCCTGGCCGGGCTGGCCGTCGTCCCCGTGCTGTTCACCGTGGCCGGATTCGACTGGTGGGAGGCGTACCGGCTCCTGGTCACCCGCTACTACCAGGGCGTGGGCGGCATCCGGCCGTACGGCTACTGGGTGTGGGCCAACCTGGCGTGCACCGTGCTGATCACGGGCCTTGCGACGGCGGCCGGACTGGGCCGGGCGGGTGCGGTGCTCGCGCGCCGGCCCGTCCGCGTCACCGTCACCGACGGCGACGGCGACAGCGACAGCACCTGCGCCTGTACCGATGCGAAGGCCGGTTCCAAGACCGGCTCCAGGCCCCGCTCCATGATCGGCTCCATGACCGGCTCCCTCATCGGATCGCGGGCCGAGGCCCGGCTCGCCGTGCTCGTGTTCTCCGCCCTGTCGGCGCTCCTGGTCGCCGACGTGTCCGGCATGAGCAAGGCGGAGACCGAGCGCATCTGGCTGCCGTTCGCGATGTGGCTGCTTCCGGCCTGCGCCCTGCTGACTCGCCCCCGTGCGTGGCTCGCCGCCCAGACGGTCCTCGCGCTGCTGCTCAACCACCTGCTGCTGACAGGCTGGTGACGACCCGTCGGAGACGATGTCGAAGGAGGCGACGGGGAAGGTCACGAATATGTATCGGACATTTCACGCCTGAACCTTCACGCCAGGCACACATGTTCGCTAAGTTGGCGCCCGGGCCGCACGATCGCCTCCGGCGAGTCCCGTCGGATCGTGCGCCCCCCGCCGAGTCCGGCACGCCTCCACGGCGGCCGGAGCCGAGCACCCGATCGACATCGTGGTGAGTCCGGCCACGTGCGGCCTACGGAAGGAGCACGTCTTCCTTGGCGCCGGAACGCATCTCGCCCTCGGGAGGCATCAGCCTTCCCGGCCCGCGCGACTCCTCCCCGTCGACGGCCCGGAACGCCGACGGGCCCAGCCGCGCCGAGGTCCAGCGGCGGGTCAGCAGCCTCTACGACCAGGCCGAGACCGCCACCGGCAACTACAACGCGACCCGCGCGATGAACCAGGGACGGCGCACTCGCGTCTCCCCCGCGCCGCAGGACCTCGCCGGGCCGTCCACGTCCGCGCCGGACGGCGTGGCCAGGCGCTGGTTCGACACGGCCCGCGCCCAGTTGGGCCCGTCCGTCCCGGCGGCCCTGCCGCCCGACCGCATGCCACGGCCACGACCTCGTCCTGTCGACTCCCCTGCGCCCCTCCTGGAGCTGACGGCGGGCTCGGCCACGCCGGTGACGCCCCGTCAGTTGCCGGAGCTGACCGCGGGGCTCCCGACACCGCCCACGGCCCCGGCGAGTGACGTGCGGGACCTGCCCGCGGCGCGGGAACTGCCCGCGGCGCCGGCCGCGGAGCCGTCGGCCGCGTCCGGGGCCGGAGCCACGTCCGGGGCCGGAGCGGGGGCCAGGGCCGGAGCCGGGGCCGAGACGTCCCGCACGCTGTCCGGCTTCGTCGCCCGCCCGCCGCAGCCGGCGTCGCGGGCCGCCAAGGACCGGCTCCGCGGGAAACTCGCCGACGCGCGCGACCTGCTGTCCCGGCAGGCCGCGCTGCGCAGCGCACCGCCCGCCGTCGAAGCCCGGCGGGCCGAGGAGCCCTGGCTCACGACGCCTCAGGACCCCTGGTCCACCTCCGCCTCGGAGTTCACACCCGCGGCCCCGGAGACGAATCCGGCCCTCGCCACCCCGGACGCCGGGGCAGACACCGGTACGCGGCTCGCGTCGGACACCGGCGCGGACATCTGGCCGGACACCGACGCCGACCCGGCGTACGACTCGGGAATCGGCCCGGCGTACGACTCGGGAATCGGCCCGGCGTACGACTCAGGCATCGGCCCGGCGTACGACTCAGGCATCGGCCCGGCCTACGACTCGGGCGCCGGCTCGGCCTACGAGCGGAAGGCGGCCAGGGCGCTTGCGTTCGCCCGCGCGCAGATCGGCAGGCCCTGTGTCTGGGGCGCGACGGGGCCGGGATCGTACGACTGCTCCAGCCTCACCCAGGCCGCCTGGCGGGCCGCCGGGGTGGCGCTGCCGCGCACCTCCCAGCGGCAGGCCGAGTCCGGCACGGCGATCGACCTCGCCGAACTCCGGCCCGGGGACCTGGTCTTCTTCTACGGCGACGCCGGCCATGTGGGGCTGTACGCGGGCAACGGCACGATGGTCCACGCTCCGGCCCCGGGGGCGTCGATCCGCGAGGAGTCGATCTTCTTCGCGGGCCCCCGGGCCATCCACGGCGCGCGGCGGCCCGCCTGAGGAGCCGGCCCCCCAGCCGCGCTCGCGCCCACGGTGTTCACCGGCTCTTGCGCCCGACCCCCGCGTACACCCAGTACTGCGACGGGTTCTCGGGGACGTCCTCCTCCCGGTCGGGGCGCCACAGCGGGACGTGGACGAGGCCCGGTTCGACCAGGTCGAAGCCGTCGAAGAGGGATGCGATCTCGTCGTGGGAGCGGGCGGTGACCGGGGAGGTGGCCCGGTCGCGGTAGAGCTGCCCCACGGCGGCGGCCGTGTCCGGGCGGTCCTCGTCCGTGGCGTGGGTCAGGGCCAGCCAGCTGCCGTCGGGCAGCGCGTCCCGGAAGGCCGCCACGATCCCGGCCGGGTCCTCCTCCCGCGTGATGAAGTGCAGAATCGTGATCATCAGAACGGCGACCGGCTGCTCGAAGTCGATCAGCTTCCGTACGCCCGGCGAGGACAGGATGTCGGCGGGGTTCCGGATGTCGGCGGACACGATCGTCGCGTCCGCGTTGTCGGCGAGCAGCGCCTCGCTGTGCGCGACGGCCACCGGGTCGTTGTCGACGTACACCACCCTTGCGCCGGGCGCGCCGGCCTGGGCGACCTCGTGGACGTTGCCCTGGGTGGGGATGCCGGAGCCGAGGTCGATGAACTGGCGCACGCCCGCGTCGACCAGGAATCGCACCGCACGGCCCAGGAAGGCGCGGTTGGCGCGGGCCAGGGTGCGCACCTGGGGATCGATCGCCGTGAAGGCGGCCACCGCCTCCCGGTCGATGGCGAAGTTGTGCTCGCCGCCCAGCATGGCGTCGTACATCCGGGCCACGCTGGCCTTGCCCGGATCCACGTCCCGCGGCAGCACGTCCTCGTCCCGCATCGCCAACCAACTCCCCATGTTCTCCACTGAACTTGACCAGGGATCATATAGTTGCCCACGGCACTCTCCACCGCTACCGGCCCCACCCGGAAGGCAAACGACCCTGCGTAACACCGAACGCAGTGAACCCACGGAACCGGACGGCACTCCCCTCGTCGCGCCGCCGCGTCGCCGCGGCCGCCACCGCCGGTACTTCTCGCCCGCCGCCGACGCCATCGGCAGCGAGCTCGACCTGCGGCTGACCGGCAGTCATGTCGTGCACGCCCTCGCACCGGGTTTCTGCGACGCGGCCTCGGTGTACCTGCTGCAACGCTGGCTGCTGGAGGAGCAGCCCCACAGGACGGCCGATCCGCCGCAGATCGAGGCCCGCCGGCTCGCGCTGCGCGTGGGGTCGGACGCCTCGGAGGAGTGGGAGCATCTGCTGCCGGTCGGCGAGGTCCTGGTCTTCCCCCGCGAGACGCCGTACGCCCGGGCCGTCGCCGGCGGGCAGTCGCAGCTGCTCGACGGTGTGGACGGACACACCCTCGAACGGCTGCGCAAGACCGGTCCTGGCGACGCGGGGGTGGAGTCCCTGCTGAACTGCGTGTCGTTCCTCATCGTCCCGCTCCGGCTGCGCGGCACGGCCGTCGGTTTCATCGCCTGCACCCGCGGCCCGGACCGCGAGCCCTTCGCGCGCGGCGACGCCGTCGCCGTCGAGTCGCTCGGCGCCCGGGCCTGTGTGGCGCTCGACAACGCCCGCCGCTACGAACGGGAGCGCCGCACCGCACTGGCCATCCGGCGCAGTCTGCTCCCCGACACCGGCCAGGCCTTCGCCGGCTGCCGGGTCGCCCACGGCTACCGGCCCGCCGGACAGGACAACGTCATCGGCGGTGACTGGTACGACGTGCTGCCCCGGGGCGGCCGCAGGCTCGGCATGGTCGTGGGCGACGCCATGGGGCACGGGCCGGAGTCCGCCGTCGCCATGATCCAGCTGCGCACCGCCGTCCGTACCCTGGCGGCGCTGGACATCGGCCCGACAGAGCTGATGCACCGGCTGGACGCGGTGGCCGGCGCCACGCCCGGCGCCTCCTTCGCCACCTGCATGTACGCGGAGTGGGACGCGGATCTGCACACCTGCACCTTCGTCGGGGCGGGACACCCGCCACCGCTGGTCCGCGGGCCCGGCGGCCCGGCGGCGCGGGTCGAGCTCACCACCGCGGGCCTGCCGCTCGGGCTGGGCACGGACCGCTACGAGCCGACGGTGCTGCATCTGTCCGAACCGGCCCTCGTGCTGCTCTACAGCGACGGGCTGGTGGAGTCCCGCACCAGTGACATCGACGAGGGCATCTCCCGGCTCGCCCGGACCCTCGACGCCGGGGCCGCCACCGTGCCGGACCTCGGGCACCCGGACGCCCTGCCGTCCCTGTGCGGGCGGCTGTTGGCGGAGTCCGGGGCCGGCGACGGCGGCGACGACCGGACGCTGCTGCTGGCGGAGCTGACTCCCGGGTGAACGAGGCGGTCCGTTGGGCTGCTTGTCGCATGAGCGGACGCGTCCGTTCGAGCGGTCTCCTCACCTGATGCGGTGAGGGAGCGGGCCGCGGCGCGTACGGACGGGGGGTGACCGCCGTTGCTTCGGCATGGACAGCACTTCTCGGGCCGTGCCGCCCTCCCTCGGCCACCCGCCGGCGGACCGGCCCTACGCGGAACTGACCGGTGGCCACCATCCCTCCGGAGTGCGCTGGGCGTCGTTCGCGGAGACCGGTTCGCCTCCGCCCTACGCCCCGGCGGGGCACGAGCCCGGCAAGCCGCTGCTGCGGCCCTGGGGCACCGGAGCGGGCGGACTCCTGCCGGGCACGGGCAAGCGAGCGGGCGCGGCAGCAGGCGTCGGGCAGGGAACACGCGCGGCGGCGGAGGCGGCGGCCGGGACGGTGCCCGCGGTGCCGGTACCGCGCGGGATCCCGGTCCTGTGAGGCCGGCCGACGTGACAGCGGCGTCACGACGGCGTCCGCGTACGTCGCCGTGGCCGCGTCCTGTCGCCGAGCACGGCAGGGAGGCGTGGGAGGACGGAGACTGCCCCTGGTGCCGCGCGCTGCTCGGCCCGGGACTGGCCCTCGCCGAACCGGGCGTCGGGTACGGGAGCGGTCGTTCCCGGTCGCGTCGGGCGGGCCTGCCGTCCTGGGTGCACCGCGCCCGCCTGGTCATGGTGCCGATGGCGGCGCTCACGGTGGTGGCCGCGGTCCTGGTGGCGCTGGCCTGACCCGCCCGGACCGGCCGGACCGCCGGCGCGGTCACCCTGCACGCCCTGCACGCCTTGGCCTGCACGCCCTGCACGCCCTACCCCGGCGCGCGGCACACGGTCGCCCGGGTTCCGGCTCAGTCGCGGAAGCCGATGTGCACGTGGTCGTGGTGCGTGGCGTCGCTGAAGAACTGGTTGGGCGTGGTGCCGCCGGAGAGCCGGACCGGGCCGCCGACGTTGTAGGAGCCGGCCGCGGCCGCGTCGCGCATGAAGCGCGCGACGAGGGAGCGGGGCGTGCGCGGGTCGACGACCGTGTGCCCGTCGATCCGCCAGACGTCGAAGGCGCGCCCGCGCGGATGGTCGCTGGGGCGGCTGGTGCCGAAGACGTCCAGCGGATGCCCGGAGCGGACCACGCTCACGTACATCCGGTACGTCCCCGCAAGGCGCCGCATCGCGGTGAGGACGCTGTCGTGGACGTGACCGCTCCGCACGTCCGCCTGGGCCGCGGGCGGCAGCACGATCCGGGAGTCGGCCAGCACCTTACGAACCCGGGCCGGCGGAGCGGCCGACGGAGCACCGGGGCGGGCGGGGTGCAGGGCGGTGACCGTCCATCCGGTCGCGGTCCGCGCCAGCCGGACGTCCACGGTCGTGCCGCCCGTCCGGACCGTGGCGCCGTGCCGGGTCCACTGCCGGCACACCACGAGCACGCTGGCCGAGTCGGCGAGGATCCCGCCGTACTGGGCGTCGATCACCTGAAGCGCCGCCTCGTCGGCGGAGGGCAGCAGCGGGCCCGCCTGGGCGACGAGGGCGGTGGGCAGGTGCAGTGCGGCGACCTCGGTCCCGGCCGCGGCGGGGCCGCCCCTGCCGGGGGGCCAGGCGCCGATCGCCTCGACGAGTTGGACGGCTCGGCGTTTGACCTCGAGGTGGATCTCGGTGGGTCCGGGGCGCCACGGCGTCGTGCGGGGCAGCGTGGCGGGCGCGCTCGACGACGGCCCGGCCGGGGAGGGGGCCGAGCGGGTCGGGGTGGGGGTGGCGGTGCCGGTGCGTGAGGCGGTGGTACGGCCGGTGCAGCCCGTGACTCCGAGCAGCGCTCCGGCCGTGCCCAGGAGCACGGTGCGGCGCTCGACGGGCCGCGCCCCGGCGTCCGGCCGACGGATCATTCCCCCAGTGTCCGCTGGGCGCACGCCGACCGCCCGTCCGCGCCTCGCGCCCGCGCCTGCGCCCGCGCCCGCGCCCGCGCCCGCCAGGGGGGATTCGGTGGCCGATTCCGGTGGTACGAGTGGGCACGGGGTTGTTATGACGGCCGTCATGACGCATGCTGCTCCGAAGCCGACGAACGGAGATGATCCGGCATGACCGACGTCCTGGCACGGGCGCTGTGGGAGCGCTACGAACCGGTCCACGGCCTTGTGTACTTCGCGCCCGAGGCCCGCCGGGCGGCGGACGCGCTGGGGCTGCGCGGCTTCTGGATGGGGTACTTCGCGCTGCGCGCCGCCCCGCTCGGCGCCGTGCCGGCTCCCGTCGTCACGAGTTCCTTCTACGTCTTCCACCCGGACCGCGTGGCACGGGCCCTGCCGGACGCCTGGCGGTACACGGCCCCGGCCGACGCCCTCGCGGCCCGGCAGGAGGCGATGGACGCCGCCCTGACCCGCCTGCTCGGCCGGGACGGGGCCACCGGTCCGCAGCTGACCGAGGCGGCCGACCTGGCGTGGCGGGCGGCCGCGTCGGCCGACACCGCCGGACGGGTGCTCGGCGCCGCCAACCAGGCACTCGACCGGCCCGCGCTTCCGCACGTCCGGCTCTGGCAGGCCCTGACGACCCTGCGCGAACACCGGGGCGACGGACACGTGGCCGTGCTGGTCGCCCATGGCCTCGGCCCCGTCGCCGCGATGGTGCTGAAGTCCGCCGCCGGTGAGTCCGACGCGACGCTGCTGCGGGAGACCCGCAAGTGGGACCTGAGGGCCTGGCAGGCGGCCGAGGAGGAGCTGCGCGAGCGCGGCTGGCTCGCCGAGGACGGCACGCTGACTCCGGCCGGAGCCGCCGTCCACTCGGAGGTGGAGGCGCGGACGGACGCGGCGGCCCGGCAGCCCTGGAGCGCCCTCGGCGCCGACGGCGGCGCGCGCCTGGCCGATCTCCTCGAACCGCTGGCCAAGACGGTGCTGCACACCGGCCTGATCCCGGCCGGCAACCCGGTGGGCCTCACCGGCGCCCTGTGGAACGCCGCACCCGCCGTCACCGGGGCCACCGCCACCGACGGCGGGTGAACCGGCCCCGGCGAGCGGCGGTCGGCGTCAGCCGGCCTCGATTCGGCGTCGGCCGGCCTCCATCGGCGTCAGCCTGACTCGATTCGGCGTCAGTCCGTCTTCCCGCGGCCGGAGAGCGCGTCCCTGATCCGGTCGACCATGCCGGCGCCGGGAGCCAGGAGCTTGTTCGCGGGCGGTGTGTCCGGGGCCGTGGGGTGCGGCCTCGTCGGGGCCGTCTTCTTGGCGGTGCGCACCTTCTCGCCGAGCTGCTCCAGGTCCTCGGGGGTCGCGGCCTGGCGCAACTGGGGGAAGAGGTTCTGCTCCTCGTCGGTCACGTGTTCCCGGATCTCCCGCATCAGACGGCCCATGAGCTCGTCGAACCGCGCCTCGTCGGGGCCGCAGCCCTCCAGGTCCTTCATCGTCCGCTCGGCCTCCGCGTGGTCCTGGATCTCCCGGTCGGCGATCGCGTCGCCGTCCGGCACCCACCGGCGGACCGCCGGGTAGAGGTACATCTCCTCGGCCACGGAGTGCCGGACCAGTTCGATCGTGGCCTGGTCCGCCAGGTTCTTACGCCGTTTGTCGCCGGCCGGGAGCGCCTCGATCTGGGCGAAGATCTCCTCGACCTCGCGGTGGTCGGTGGTCAGTTCGTTGATGACGTCTCCGCCGTGTCCCATGGCAGGGCTCCTTGGTGTTCGAGGGTGGCGTGTCGGATGGGGTGTCCCCCGGTGGACCGCCGGTCGGGTTCCCGCGACGGTCCGGGCCACACCGCCGACCGCCGTGCCACCGTCGTCCGCCGCCGCGATCGCCGCCGCAGGGCGGTCCGGTGCGCGTACGCCGCTGATGACGAAGCCGCTGCGCGGGCGGGCCGGAACGCGCCGCAGCGGGATCCGGAGGTCCTGGTCGGGAACGTCGTACTCCAGGCGGGCGAGGCGCACCGCGAGGGACTCCAGCAGGCCGAGGACGACCCCCTCACCGGGGCACCGGTGACCGGTCCACGGGTCACCCCCGCCCTGCGGGATCAGCTCGTCGCGTTGGGCCGGGTGTTCCAGGAAGCGCTGCGGCCGGAAGGCGTACGGGTCGCCCCAGAGGTCCGCGTCGTGGTTCTGCCCGTAGACGTCGAGGAGCACCATGCCGCCCTCGGGAACCGACTGCCCCTGCCAGGACAGGTCCCGGACGGCCAGGCCTCCGAGGAAGGGGGCGAACGGGTAGAACCGGCGCACCTCGTGGGCGAACGAGGCGGCGTAGAAGGCGTCGCCCTCGCGCAACGGTGCGCGCGTCTCGGGGCGGCGGTGCAGCGCGTGCGCGGCGAACGCGACGAACCAGCTGACGGCGGCCGTGGGACGGAGCACGTTGAGCAGCTCGACCGCGGCCGTCCGCGATGTCAGCGACTCCCCGTCGGCGTCGCGGTGCCGGACGACCCGCTCCAGCATGGAACCGGCCGGGGCCGCGGAACGGCCGGAACGCACGTCCCGTACCAGGCGGGCCAGCCGCTCCTCCTGCCGGGCGCGGGCCCGCCGGGCCCGCCAGTGGCGCGGTCCGAGGGTGGCGAAGCCGTCGACCATCGCGATCAGGTCGCGGGCCGTCGCCGAGGCCTCCGCGTCCGCGTGCGTCTCCGCATCCGTATCCGCATCCGTCTCCGCATCCGCGTTCGCTTCCGCGAGAGGGACACCGGCCCAGCGGCACACACCGCGCGTGAGCACCTCGGCCGCCTCGTCGAACAGCACGACGCGGTCACGCCGGGCCCAGCCGGCCACGGCCTCGTCCCATGCCGCCGCGGTCTCCTCGACGACGCCGGCGATCCGGTCGGCGTGCAGCAGCGGCAGGAACAGCCGCTTGCGCTCCCGGTGTTCCTCGCCGTCGAGCGTGTGCACGGCGCCCTGGCCGAAGAGCGTGTCCAGGACGGGTTCCGGGATCGCGTCGTGGCGGCGGACGTTGCGTTCGTCGTAGAAGAAGCGCACGGCGTCCGGACCGCGTACGGCGAGGGCGGGGCGGCCCATGAGCCGGGTCCGGACCGCCCGCCCGGTGACCACCCGGGGACCGCACTCCCGCATGTGCCGCGGCAGCCACGCGTATCCCCCGGTGAACAGGGCGAGTGTCTGGTCGGCCAGGGGCCGTGAGGGGCGTCGAAGGGCGTCCATGCCGGCCGAGTGCCCCGGGGGCCCTGCGGGAACCGCGTGCGGGATCCAGGCCCCGCAACGATCAGCGGACGTCAGCGGACGTCAGCGGACGTCAGCGGACGTCAGCGGACGGGCCTCAGATCTGTGATCTTGCGGGTCTTCAGGTCGGAGCGTACGTCGATCCGCGTCACCTGGGCGTCCCTGCGGTCGCTCCAGACGAGCGTCACCCTGCACGTGGCGTGGCCCGCGCCGGACCCGGTGTAGGCCACCTTCCACTTCACCGGCACGTTCTGGGCGAACAGGATCCCGTCCGCGTGCTCCCTGGCCTCGTAGGCGGCGACCTTCCGGCGGGCGTCGGCGGAGAGGTAGAAGTCCTTCAGCGCCTTCAGACTCGCGCCGGCGGCCGGGTCCTCGCCGTCCCAGACGGTGTCGATGTAGGCGCCGTAGAAGTCGGCGACCCGCTGGGTCACGGCGCGCGGATCGCCCTGGGCCGTGGGCACGGAGGCGGTCCGGCCGGCGCCGTTGGTGGTGTGGGTGGAGTGGGTGGCTCCGGTGCCGGCCAGCGCCGGCGTCACGGCGCCCAGGCAGAGGGCCCCGGCCAGGGCGGAGGCGGCGACGAGACAGAGGCGGCTGCGCACACGCGTGGACATATGGGTGCTCCCCCAGCGAAGGGCGGGCCGGGTGGTTCCCGGCCCTGGTCGGCAGGTAAGACACGGCTCGGCACACGCCGGTTCCGTAATGTCCCGGAAAATTGTGCCTGTCACGAAACGCGAAAAAGGTTGTACTACATTTCGGCCGTCCGCGGGCCGAAGCGCATCCGCTGCGCGTCCCTTCGGCCCCTTCGTGCGGCTTCTTTTCGCCCCTTCGGGTACACCCTGTCGCCCCTTCGGTGGACACGCTTCCCGCCCGTCCCTCTCGATTGCGCGCGTCCGGCCCGGGAACTCGGGGAAGGCCGTACACCGATACGCCCACGCCCCACACCCCTTGGAGAGGACCATGAGTCTGCTGCGCCTGGCCGGTCGGCCCCTGCTGGCCTCCATGTTCGTCGTCGGAGGGATCAACTCCGTCCGCAGGCCCCAGGACGTGGCCCCGGCCGCCGAGCCCGTCGTACGGCCGATCCGGGAGCGCATGCCGGTGCTGCCGGAGCGCACCGAACACGTCGTGCGGCTGAGCGGCGGCGTGCAGGTCGGCGCGGGCGTCATGCTGAGCCTGGGGCGGCTGCCCCGGCTCAGCGCGCTGGCCCTCGCGGCCACGCTGGTGCCGACCACGCTGGCGGGACACCGGTTCTGGGAGGCCGACGACCCCGCCGAGCGCTCCCAGCAGCTCATCCACTTCCTCAAGAACCTCTCCATGCTGGGTGGCCTGCTGATCGCCGCGGACGACACCGGCGGTGCGCCGTCGTGGCTGTGGCGCGGCCGGCGCACGGCCCGTGAACTCCAGCGGGAGGCGGGCCTGGTACGGCGCACCGTCCGTGCGACCGCGGGTCCGGCCGCCACGATCGGCGGCATCCGGGCCAAGCTCCCCGGCTGATCACGGGACACGCCATGAACGACCAAGGACGCTCCGCACCGTTCCTTCCGGTGCTCTCCGGGCAGAGCGCCTACACCTTGCTCGGGATCTACCTCAACGACCATCTGGCGGGCGCGACCATGGGCGCCGAGCGGGCCCGCCACCTCGCCACCGCCTGCCGGGGGTCCGAGCTCGGTGCCGCGGTGGCGCCGATCGCCACCGCGATCGGCGAGGACCGCAGGAGCCTGCTCGCCGTCATGCGGCGGCTCGAGCTGCCGGTGCGGCGCTACAAGGTCTACGCCGGGCGGCTCGGCGAGCGGGCCGGACGGCTGAAGAGCAACGGCTCCCTGCTCCGGCGCTCGCCGCTGAGTTCCCTGCTGGAGCTGGAGCTGCTGCAGATCGGTGTGCAGGGCAAGATCTGCGCCTGGGAGACGCTCCGGGCGCTCGCCGACCACGAGCGGCGCCTCGACCCGCTCCAGCTCGACGGGCTCCTGGAGCGGGCCCGGGATCAGCTGCGCACGATCGACGACCTGCGCGCACGTCAGGCGGCGGAGACGTTCCGCGGCCCGTGACCGGGACCAGCCGGCGCGGGCCGGCCGGGCAGGGCCCATCAGCCGGGCAGGGCGCGCGGCAGCCGGAGAGGAGCGTTGTCATGACCGATGCCCTGACCGCCGACGCCCGCGAGCACGGCCTGGCCGGTGACGGGGTGACCAACGACCAGCCGGCGTTCCAGCGGCTGGTGGACTCGCTGGGCGCGGCCTGTGCGGCGGACGGCCGCCCACGGGTCCTGCACGTGCCCGCGGGCCGCTATCTGATCCGGGACGAGCCGACCGTGTGGCGCAGCGGCGTCTCCCTGATCGGCGCCGGGCGGGGCGCCACCTGCTTCGTGCTGTCCAATCCCGGCGACCGCACGACGCCCGTACCGCTGGCCTGGTTCACCGCTGCCCGGCACGGAGCCGGCCGGGACAACCATCTGGCGGACATCGCCTTCGCCCATCTCGAGATCGACGGCTCGGGAGTCACCACCGAGGAGTACGACCCGCTGGCCAAGGGGCTCGGCCTGCAGTACGTGCTGCGCGGCCGCTTCACCGATCTGTACATCCACGGCACGGCGGCCACGGGCTTCGGCTGCGACTTCCTCCAGGACACGGTGGTGGAGTCCGTGCTGGCCGAGGGGTGCGGGCGGCAGGACAGCGGCGAGCAGATGGGGGGTGCGGGCATCGGCATCGGCGTCGGCGGGTGGGGCGGGGTCGAAAGGCTCACCGTCACGGCCTGCACCACGATCGGCAACGGCACCAACGGGATCTTCGTGGAGCTCCAGAGCGAGGACTGGGTGCCGCCCCGCGGCATCCGCGTCACCGCCTGCCATGCCGAGGGCAACCGCTTCGGGATCTCCGACTGGGGCGCCGACGGCCTGCTGGTCACCTCCTCGACCATGCTCGGCAACCACGAGGCGGGCTTCGACGTCTCCGCCCAGGGCACTTCGGGCGTCGGCGGCCGCGGCGGCATCGTCACCGGCTGCGTGATCGACGGCAACGTCCGCGACGGGATCGGGCTGGGCGACACCACCGGTCCGTACGCGTTCCGCGGCAACCGGATCAGCGGCAACGGGCGGTACGGCTACTGGGAGCACAACCTGGCCGGCGGTGACGAGGAACCGGCCGGGGAGATCGTGCTGGAGGCCAACGACATCCGGGGCAACGCGCTGGACGGGGTGCGCGTGGACGCCCCGATGCGGGATCCGGCGATCCTGGACAACCGGATCCGCGGCAACGGCCGCCGCGGTGCGGGAGCGGTGTCCGGCGGCGGTGACGGGGTGCGCTTCTCGGAGTCGTCCCTGACCGACGAGGAGGCCGACTGGCCGGCGGACGGGCACCGCGGCAAGGAGGTGTCGGTGGGGACGCGGACCGCCCTGGTCACCGGCAACACCGCGACCGAGCTGTTCCTGGCGCCCGCACGGCCCGGTGCGGACACCGCCTGGCCGGACGGTGTTCCGCCGGCGGGCTCCGGGTACCGGCTGCCCGCCGCACCCGGGCTGCGGGCCGGACTCACCGTCGACGCGGCGGTGAGCGGGGCGCAGATGCACGGCAACCGGATCGGCGACGACCGGCCCAGCGATGCCCGGACCCAGACCCACGGCATGGTCATCACCCCTGACGGCAGCTGGACGAACGGCCGCGTCATCGACAACGACCTCCGCGACAACGCCGTCGCCCCGAAGCGCTTCGACACCCCGCCGGAAGGCTGCCGCTGGCGCGACAACGACGACTGACACCCGGCCCGGACAGACCCACCACACCCGGGCCCACACCGCACCCGGGCCCACCGCACCCAGGCCCGCCACCGCACACGGCGAGCGACCGGCGCCCGACCCGCACCCCGGGCCGTCACCCCGGCTCGCCCCCGATCCGCCTCGACCCGGCCCGCCACCGGACACCTCACTCCGCCGTCTCCCCGGCCGCTCCACCGGTCACGACCCCGGCCGAACACCCCCGCTCCACCGGCCACCACAGGCTCCTCACGCCGGCCGTCCCCGCCGTCGCCCCAGCCGTCATCCGCGGCCGCCGCACCGGCAGGTGCGGCTCGGCCGTTCGGGGAGCTCGCGGGGGCGGCGGGCGGTGCGGGAGGGGTCGCGGTGCCAGTCGAGGACGGCGATCGTCAGGGCCGCGAGCAGGGCGACGAGAGCGGAGCCCACCGAGAGCGCCACCGCCTCCCGGAAGTTGTCTCCGCTCGCGCCGAGCACCAGGTAGAAGAGGCCCGGGAGGGCGGCCGTACCCACCGCGCCGCCCAGGCGCTGGCCGGTCTGGAGGGCGCCGCCCGCCGCGCCGGCCATCCGCACCGGCACCTCGCGCAGCGTCATCGTCACGTTCGGGGAGATCACGCAGCCACTGCCCAGACCGCCGACGAACAGGGCGGGCGCGGCGAGCCACGCCATGACGTCGGGCGGGGCGGAGCGCAGCACCAGCGCCGTGGCGCCCAGCCCCGCCATCACCGTCACCAGCCCGCACACGGTCAGCAGCCGGCCCAGCCGCTCCACCAGCCGCCCGGCCACCACCGCCGCGGCGGCCGAGCCGATCGCGAACGGCGTCACCGCGAGGCCGGAGCGCAGCGGCTCGTAGCCGAGGCCGTTCTGGAAGAAGAGGGCGAACACCAGCCACACCCCGCTGAACCCCACGAAGTACAGCGCGCCCAGCGCCGTCCCCAGGGCGTAACCGCGCGTACGGGTGAGCAAGCGGGGATCCAGCAGGGGCCGGCCCTCGCGCGCCGCCACCCGCCGCTCCCAGAGCGCGAAGCAGGCCAGGAGTGCCAGGCCCACCGGGAACAGCCACCACAGCCGGCGCAGTCCGCCGCTCTCGGCGAAGACCAGCGGCAGCATCCAGGCCAGCACCCCGGCGCCGAGCAGGGCCACGCCGGGCAGGTCGAGGCGTTCCCGGCGGCCGGGGGCGACACGGGGCAGCAGCCGAAGACCCAGGAGGAGTGCGACCGCCCCGACCGGTACGTTGACGTAGAAGATCCAGCGCCAGCCCTGCGCACCGTGCGCCAGTGCCAGGATCAGGCCGCCGGTGATCGGTCCCACGGCGCTGGAGACGCCCACCGTGGCGCCGAAGAGCCCGAAAGCCCGGCCGCGTTCGGCGCCGCGGAACATCTGCTGGATCAGCGCGGAGTTCTGCGGGGCGAGGCATCCCGCGCAGGCACCCTGCGCGAGCCGGGCCACGACGAGCCAGGCGATCGTGGGCGCGGCGCCCGCCGCGGCGCTGCACACCACGAAGCCGGCCAGGGCGCACAGGAAGATGCGGCGTCTGCCCACCGCGTCACCCACACGGCCCGCCGGCACCAGGACGAGGGCGAACGTGAGGGCGTATCCGGACACCACCCACTGCACGGAGGACGCCGAGGCATGCAGATCGCGCTGCATGGACGGCAGCGCCACGGCCACGATCGTCACATCCAGCAGGCTCATGAAGCCGGTCGTCAGGGTGACCCACAGGGCCTTCCAGCGTCTGGGGTCGGCCGTGCCCGCCTGCGCGCCGCCGCGTCGGCCCGGCCGCGTGTCCCTGTCCACGAACGCTCCTCCTGGTTACCGCCCCGGCACGCACCGTCCCCCACGTTCCGGCGTGCCGAAATGGCGCGTTCCCCGGTGGACCGAGGTGGAACACCTCATCTGGAAAGGGCGGCGTCACTGCTCCACCCGGACAGACAGCGGCTGCCGGACGGCGGCTGAGGTGTTTTCCTCGTGAGGTGAAGGCAACTCGGCCCGCGCATCCGCACAGTGCCGTCCCCCGACCGCAGCCTGCTCCACGGAACGGGAGTTCCGGATGACCACCTCACCTCACCGGACGCCCCGCTCACGGGCCCCGCGCATCGGCCTGCTGGGCTCCTACGGCGGCTACAACATCGGCGACGAAGCCATCCTCCAGTGCGTCCTCGGCTGCCTGCGCGGCCACCGTCCCGAGGCCCACCTGGTCGTCTTCAGCCGCGACGCCGAGCACACCCGCGCACACCAGTCGACGGCCGACGAGGTGGTGCCCTGGGAGGGCGTGCCGCAGCGGCAGGTCACCGACGTGCTCTCCGGCCTGGACCTGCTGGTCCTCGGCGGCGGCGGCATCCTCTACGACGGCGAGGCGCGCCGCTATCTGAAGCTGGTGCGGGCGGCGCAGCTGCGCGGCGTCCGCACGTTCGCCTACGCGGTCGGCGCGGGCCCGCTGCACGAGAGCGACGACCGCGAGGCCGTGCGCACCGTGCTGGCGGCCATGGACGAGGTGGTGGTGCGCGACCAGGAGTCGCGGCTGGTGCTGGAGGAGGTCGGGGTCGAACGGGACCTGGTCGTCACCGCCGATCCGGCGCTGCTCCTGCCGCCCGAGCCGTTCACCGCCGAGATGATGCGGCAGGAGGGCGTGCCGGCGGACGCCCGGCTGGTGGGGATGTCCGTGCGCGAGCCCGGCCGGGCCGCGGAGAAGCTGGACGAGGGCGACTACCACGCGCTGCTCGCCGATGTGGCCGACTTTCTCGTGCGCCGCCTGGACGCCCATGTGGTCTTCATGCCGATGGAACGCCACGACGTCCGCCACGCGCACGCCGTGCTGTCCCGGATGACCGCGCCCGACCGGGGCCGGATCCTGCACAGCGCCTACACACCTGGGCAGGTGCTGGGCCTGATGAGCCATCTGGACCTGGTGGTCGGCATGCGCCTGCACTTCCTGATCTTCGCGGCGGTGTCCGGACTGCCCGTCCTGCCGCTGCCCTACGCGGGCAAGGTCTTCGACTTCGCCCGCCGGCTCGGGGCTCCCGCGCTCGTGGGTGTGGCCCGCGAGCAGGTGGGGCTGCTGCTGGCGGAGGTGGACCGGCTGTGGGACGAGTTCCCGCAGCGCCGCGTGGACCTGGGCGCCCGCGTCCGCGCCCTGCGGGAGCTCGCCGGAGAGACCTGTGCGAGGTGCGGGGCCCTGCTCGACGCCATGGACCGGGAGCGCGACCGGGAGGGCGACGACACACCCGGCAGGCTCGGGGACACCCCGGACAGGCCCGGGGACACTCCGGACAGGCCCGGAGAAACCCTGGACGGGCGCGCGGACACCGCGGACAGGCCCGGAGACGCCCCGGACAAGTCCGCGGACGCCTCGGAGAAGTCCCCGGACGCCTCGGACGAGTTGGCGGATGCCTCGGACAGGCCCGCGAGCGCCTCCGTCAGGTCTACGGGCACCGGCCCCGGCGACTTCGCGCGCCCGGGCAGTCCCGCCGACCCCACCGACCCCGCCGACCCCGCCGACCCCGGCAGCAGCACCACCCGCCACGGCAGCCCGGCCGATCCGGTGCGGGCGGACAGCGCTCCCGTGGGTGACACACCGGTGCCGGCGCCCCACGGCCTGCACCTCCTGCGTCCCGCCCCCGGGCCCGGGCCGGTGTCCAGGACCGGGCCCGGCGGCGCCGTACCCGATCCGGCCCCCGGTCCCGGCGTCGTGGCGGATCCCGAGGACGGCGCGGTGCGCAGCGGCGGAGCCGGGCAGGAGGCGTGATGCCCGTTCTTCGCCGCCCCGAGCAGCCGAGCACCGTCACCCTCCCCGCGCGCTCGGCCCTGCACGGGGGCCGCACGGACGTCCTGGTGGTGGGCGGCGGGCCCGCGGGCACCGCGGCCGCGTGGGCGGCGGCCGACGCCGGGGCGGAGGTGGTCCTGGTCGAGCGGTACGCCTTCCTCGGCGGCAACGCAACCGTCGCGCTGGTGATGCCGCTGATGTCGTTCCACAACGAGCGCAAGCAGGCGGTCTTCGGCGGGGACGGCGCCGGCGACCGGCTGCTGCCCACCGACCACGGCGAGGGCGAACCGGTGGTCGCCGGCTTCCTGTGGCGGCTGCTGGACCGGCTCACCGCGTGCGGCGGCTGCATCCCGCCGTCCCTGGAGACCGGCTACACCGTGCCCTTCGACCCGGAGCTCTTCAAGCTGGTCCTGCTCGACATGCTGGACGAGGCGGGCGTGCGGCTGCTGTTCCACTCCTTCGCGTCGGCGGCGCTGCCCCTGGACGACGGCTGGCGGGTGGTCTTCGAGACCAAGTCGGGCCCGGTGGTGATCGACGCCGGGGTGGTCGTGGACGGCACCGGCGACGGTGACGTGGCCGCGTCCTGCGGGGCCCCGTTCGAGGTGGGGCGCCGGGAGGACGGGCGGGTGCAGCCGATGACGCTGATGTTCCGGATGGCCGACTTCGCCCGGCCGGCGTTCTCGGAGTACGTCCGGACCCACCCCGACCAGTGGCGGGGTGTCCACGGTCTGTGGGACCTGGTGCGGGAGGCCACCGAGGCCGGCGAACTGCGGCTGCCGCGCGAGGACATCCTGTTCTTCGGCACCCCTCACCCGCGCGAGCTCGCCATCAACAGCACCCGGGTCACCGGCGCGCTGGGCATCGACGTGTGGGACCTCAGCCGTGCCGAGTGGACGGCCCGGCGCCAGCTGGCCGAGATCGACCGGTTCCTGCGCTCGCGGGTCCCGGGGTTCGAGGAGGCGTACACGGTGCAGAGCGGCACCCAGATCGGGGTGCGGGAGACCCGCCGGGTCATGGGCGACTACCGGCTGACCGGCTACGACATCCTGGACGCCCGTTCCTTCCCGGACGTCGTCGCGCACGGCGCCTACCCCATCGACATCCACAACCCGGAGGGCAGCGGTACGGTCATCAGGCGCGTCCCCAGGGGCCGGTTCTACGACATCCCGCTGCGCTGTCTGCTGCCGTCCGGCACCGACCGGCTGCTCGTCGCCGGGCGCTGCATTTCCGGTTCGCACGTGGCGCACTCGTCCTACCGGGTCATGCCCATCGCGATGGCCACCGGGCAGGCGGCGGGTGTCTGCGCCGCGCTGGCCACCCGTCTGGGGCGCGGCCCGCGGGACGTGCCGTACGCCCTGGTCCAGGAGGAACTGACACGTCAGGGCGCCCGTCTGCGGGTGCCGGAGGGCGGTCGCCCGCCGACGGGTGAAATGAGCCGACCGGAGAAATAATGGGTGTGAGGTTTCCCGAGGGGGGTACACGCTGCGAAGCCTGTCTTGATCACGAGACGGTCACGACAGGCGACGTATCGGCTCAGAGGGAGGACACGCACGATGGCGGTGACCACAGAGGCAAAGGCGACGCCGGCGGGTACGGAGCTGCCGGAGGTGGCCGACCCCTCGCAGATCGCGCCGAGTGACGCGCGGGCGCTGTCGCGGCTGTTCTTCGACCGGCTGGCGACCCTG
>NZ_JBEXZD010000013.1:0-109971 GCF_040628575.1 Streptomyces sp. NPDC006393 | reverse complement strand
AGGGCGTTGTCCAGGGCGGCGCCGAGCAGCGGGCCCAGCATCCGGTCGGGCGCCTCGACGCCCACCTCGCGCAGCAGCTCCATGGACTGGGCGACCAGCGTCACCAGGTGGTTCGCGCCGAGCGCGAGCGCCGCGTGGTACAGCGGCCGCATCTCCTCGGCGATCCACTCGGGCTCGCCGCCCATCTCGATGACCAGGGCCTCGGCGGCCAGGCGCAGTTCCTCGGGGGCGGTGACGCCGAAGGAGCAGCCGGCCAGCCGCTGTACGTCCACGGGTGTGCCGGTGAAGGTCATCGCCGGGTGCAGGGCCAGCGGCAGCGCGCCCGCGCGCAGGGCGGGGTCCAGCACCTTCGCGCCGTATCGCCCGGAGGTGTGCGCGAGCAGCTGTCCGGGCCGTACGGCGCCGGTCTCGGCGAGGCCGGCGACGAGTCCGGGCAACGCGTCGTCGGGGACGGTCAGGAGCACCAGTTCGGACTGTTGCAGCACCTCGGCGGGGGTCATCAGGGGCACGCCGGGGAGCATCAGCTCGGCCCGGCGCCTGGACGCGTCGGAGACCCCGGAGACGGCCACGGGGCGGTGGCCGGCGAGCTGGAGGGACGCGGCGAGCGCGGGGCCCACCCGGCCGGCGCCGACGACGCCGACGGTGAGCCGCGCGGGGCGGTCCCTGGGGTCTGGCTGTTGGCTTGTACTCACGCGACGGTGGCCTTCCCGTTCCAGTCCGCTCGGGGTACCGGACGATTTCTCGTCATGTTAACGCTATCCGTCCCGGAGGCGTTCGGTCGTCCACAGGCTGTGGGCTTCCCCACGGCCGCCGGCACGGGAAACCGGGTGCCCGCTCCGGCCGGCGCGCGGGATGATCCCGGCATGAGCGATACCGCGACGCAGGACGAGCAAGGAACCGAACAACTGTCGGAGGACGAGGGGCGCAGGCGTCTGCGGGAGCGGCGCGTCGCCGCCTGCCGGAGCGCGCCGCGCGCGCTCGCGCGCCACGCCTTCCTGGGCACCCTCCGGCAGCGGCTGGAGCTGCTGGCGACGGCGGAGGACGTGTACGACCTCGACCAGCGGTCGGACCTGTACGGCAACGGCGTCGTGGAGGCCCTGGAGGAGAAGGTCGCCGGGCTGCTCGGCACCGAGGCCGCCGCGTTCTTCCCGACCGGCACGATGGCCCAGCAGGTCGCCCTGCGCTGCTGGGCCGGCCGCACGGGCAGCCCGGCCGTCGCCCTGCACGCGCTGTCCCACCCCGAAGTGCACGAGCGGAACGCGTTCAGCCAGGTCAGCGGCCTGCGGCCGGTACGGGTGACGAGCGAGCCCCGGCTGCCCACCGCCGGTGAGATACGCGGCCTCGACGAGCCCTTCGGGACACTGATGCTCGAACTGCCCCTCAGGGACGCGGGTTTCGTGCTGCCCTCCTGGGAGGAGCTCTCGGAGGTCGTCGAGGCCGCTCGGGAGCGGGACGCGGTGGTGCACTTCGACGGGGCCCGCCTGTGGGAGTCCACCGTTCACTTCGGCCGTCCCCTGGAGGAGATCGCGGACCTGGCCGACAGCGTCTACGTGTCGTTCTACAAGGGCCTGGGGGCCTTCGGCGGCGCGGCCCTCGGCGGTCCCAAGACGCTGGTGGAGGAGGCGAAGGCCTGGCGGCACCGGTACGGCGGCATGGTGTTCCAGCAGTTCCCCACGGCGCTGTCGGCGCTGATCGGCCTGGAGCGCGAGCTGCCCCGGCTGCCCGACTACGTACGGCACGCGCGCGTGGTGGCCGCCGCGCTGCGCGAGGGGTTCGCGACGGCGGGGCTGCCCTGGTCGCGTGTGCACCCCGAGGTGCCGCACACCCACGACTTCCAGGTCTGGCTGCCGTACGGACCCGAGGTCGTCGAAAGGGCGGCCGTCCGCGCCATCGAGGAGACGGGGACCGCCCTGTTCGAGAACGGCTGGCAGCAGGCGGGTCCGGGCATGGCCCGCACCGAGGTCCACGTACGGGCCGCGGCGCTGGAGTGGACGGCCGAGGACGTGAGGACGGCGGTCGGGGAGTTCGTCTCCCGGCTGGAGGGAGAGGTCAAGGACTAGCTGGAGCGCGCGCGCAGGCGGGCCCACCGCAGCAGGGACCGGAGCGGACGCCGGCGGACCGGGCGGCCCGCCAGGACCGCCCGGAACCGCCGGTGGTCGTGCAGCTCGCGCACGACGTGCCGGTCGTGGAGGCCGGGCGCGGGCGGGACGGGCTCGCCGTGCTGCCGGGCGCGGTGGGTGTCGAGGAGGTACTGCTGCGTGACGCTCATGGCTGTGCCGCCTTGTCGGGACGGGATGGATCGGGCTCCGCGGCTGCCCCGGACGTCGTCCCAGAGTGCGCCGGTGTCCGGCCGAGGTCCCGTCGATTGACGGCCGTCGTCAATCGGGACGGCGTTGTCAGTGGCGGCGTGCACCATGGGGGCATGAGCGTGCGCATCGACATCGCGGGGCTGCGGCCGGAGAGGATCGCCGTCGTGCCCTCCCCCCTGGCCGAACTCGGCATGGCGCTGCACGCGCTGTCCGAGCCGGGACACCACCCGCGCCTCCAGGGCTGGGCCACGGGGGCGACCGCCCGGCTCGACTCGCACCTGGCCGACCGGATGTGCGAGGCCGACTTCCTGTGGCGGACGACGTTCTCCGACCTGTTCATGCCGTTCGCGGGCGTCCCCGGCGGCTCCGCGCTGCCGGGCCAGACCCTCGCCGAGGACCTGGACCTGCTCGACAAGCTGTCCGACGAGCAGTTCGTGGACGCGGCCCTGGAGTTCACCTGCGCCCTGCCCTACGGCACTCCGGGCGCCGGTCCGCTCACCGACGCCGCCCTGCGCCGCCGCGCCCTGGAGCTGGCCGCCGCGCGCGGGCCCGCACAGGTCCGCTTCAGCGAGCGGCTGCTGACCGACCCGCCCCGGATCCGGGCCTGGCTGCGGCAGTTCCTCCAGGACTGCGACGAGGCCTTCTTCGCGGAGACCTGGTCCCGGCTGCGCCACCAGCTCGCGGCGGACGCCCGCCACAAGACCGAACTGCTGCGCCGCAAGGGCCTGCCCGAGGCGCTCGCCGCGGTCTCCCCCGCCGTGTCCCTGGACGAGGCGGCCGGCCGGATCACGGTCGACAAGCTCGGCGAGGGCCGCACGGCCACGGCGGACGGCGGCCTGCTGCTCATCCCGACCAGCCTCGGCTGGCCCCACCTGATGGTCCTGCACCGGTACGGCTGGCAGCCGGTGCTGCACTACCCGGTGGGTTCCCCGGAGCTCGCCGCCCCGCCCTCGGTGGAACAGCTGACCCTGCGGATGGCCGCGCTGTCCCACCCGGTGCGGATGCGGCTGTGCCGCAGCCTGGCCCGCAGCGCCTTCACCACCGGCGAGCTGACCCAGGTGCACGGCATGACCGCACCCGAGATATCGCGGCACCTGAGCGTCCTGAAGAAGGCGGGCCTGGTCACCACCCGGCGCCGCGGACGGTACGTCTACCACCAGCTGGACGTGGCGATGGTGGCCCGGCTGGGCAGCGACTTCCTGGAGGGAATCCTCCGCTAGGGGGTGTCTCGGCCCGGTCCCGGTCGGCAGAAGCCCCGCCGTCAGTCGAACCGGATGTGCCGTACGCCCACTCCGGCCTGCCGCAGCCGGGTCCGCACTCGGCCCTCGTTGTTGGGCCGCAGGGTCAGGCCGGCCAGCACCGCGATCCGGTCCGCGATCTTCGGCACGCTCGTGTGGTCGGTCCACAGGTGCTCGGCGAACCCCGGCTCGCGCAGCCGCTCGAGGCAGTGGTCGAGCTGCCGGACGGCCCAGCTCTCCCTGCGCAGCCCGGAGTTCTTCCCCGCCACGAACTGGAGAAGATGCCCCAGGCCGCGTTCGTTCAGCCGCTTCAGCACGGTCTCGCGCTCCGCGAGCAGGGAGAAGTGCCGTACGTCATGACCCAGTTCGCGCAGCCGTCCGACGGTCTCGGCGAAGTAGCCGGGGTCGGTGACGGTCATGGGGGCGATCACCACGCCGTCGTGCTTGGTCAGGGCCAGGTCGAGGACTTCGACGACGCCCTGCCGCCAGGACGCCAGGTCCTGGAAGTCGCCGCGCAGTTCGGGCGGCATCATGCGGCGCAGCCCGAAGCCGGGGTGTTCGGGGTCGCAGATGACGCTGCCCGGCAGACGGCGCTGGATCTCGTGTGCGGTCTGTGTCTTGCCGCCCCCGAAGGGGCCGTTGATCCACAGGAGCATGCGCAGACCCTACCGACGGCCGGCACTTCCGGCAGCCGGTCCGTCCCTTCAGCCGTGCCCGCCGGCCCGGACCAGGCCCGTCTCGTAGGCGAGGACCACCACCTGCACCCGGTCCCGCAGGTTCAGCTTGGTCAGGATGCGGCCCACGTGCGTCTTCACGGTCGCCTCGGACAGCACCAGCCGGGCGGCGATCTCGCCGTTGGACAGGCCCTGCGCGACCAGCACCATCACCTCGCGCTCGCGCTCGGTGAGCCGCTGGAGCTCCTTGTGCTGGGGCTCCTTGCCGGCGGTGGGCAGCATCGGCGCGAACCGGTCGAGCAGGCGGCGCGTGGTGGAGGGGGCGACGACCGCGTCGCCGCTGTGCACGGCGCGGATCGCGGCGAGCAGATCCCCGGGCGGCACGTCCTTGAGCATGAACCCGGAGGCGCCCGCCTTCAGACCGGAGAAGGCGTACTCGTCGAGGTCGAAGGTGGTCAGGATCAGCACCTTCGGCGGGTTCGGCTCCGAACAGATGCGGCGGGTGGTCTCCACACCGTCCAGTTTCGGCATGCGCACGTCCATCAGCACCACGTCGACCGCGGTCGCCCGCAGCACCTGAAGGGCCTCGACCCCGTCGCCCGCCTCGGCGACGACCTCCATGTCCGGCTGGGCGGCGAGCACCATCCGGAATCCAGTGCGCAGCAGCACCTGGTCGTCGACGAGCATCACGCGGATCGTCATCGGGTCCTCTTCCGTCTTCTTCGGCTACTCGGGGGCGTGTTCCGCTGCTCAGGGAGCGTGAGAGGCATCAACAGGGGGTTCGCCGGGCGTCAGTGCACCGGTTTGAGCGGCAGCAGGGCACTGATGCGGAAGCCTCCACCGGGGCGCGGGCCCGCGTCCAGGGTGCCGCCGACCATGCCGACGCGCTCGCGCATGCCGATCAGGCCGTGGCCCTGCCCGTCGGCGCCGCCGTCCTCGTACAGCTCGTGCGGGGCGCCCTTGCCGTCGTCCTCGACGAGCAGGCCCAGGCCGTCGTCGAAGTAGACCAGGCGCACGCTCGCACCCGTGTTCGGCCCGCCGTGCTTGCGGGTGTTGGTCAGGGCCTCCTGCACGATGCGGTACGCGGTCAGCTCGACGCCGCTGGGCAGGGGACGCGGGGTGCCCTCGATCCGGAAGTCGACGGGCAGTCCCGAGCTCCGGCACTGCTCGACCAGCTCCTTGATCTGCTCCACGTCAGGCTGCGGCACGTACTCGCCGCCCTCCTGGTGCTCGCCGGTGCGCAGCACGCCCAGCAGACGGCGCATCTCGGCGAGCGCCTGGCGGCCGGTGGAGGAGATGGTCTCCAGCGCGTTCTTCGCCTGGTCGGGGGCGGCGTCGAGGACGTAGGCGGCGCCGTCGGCCTGCACCACCATCACCGACACGTTGTGCGCCACCACGTCGTGCAGCTCGCGGGCGATCCGGGCGCGCTCGGCGGCCACCGCGACCTTGGCCTGCGCCTCGCGCTCCTTCTCCAGGCGGGCCGCGCGCTCCTCCAGCTGGGCGAAGTAGGCGCGGCGGGTGCGGATGGAGTCACCGAGCACCCAGGCGAGGGCGAACGGCACCGTCTGGAAGATCACTATCGCGACGTTGCCCAACGCGCTCGCGTGCTCGGCCGGCCACCGCAGCTGCGCCACAGGGGCCGCGCACAGGCCCATGGTCAGCGCGAGCCGGGAGGCCCAGCGGGCGCCGTCCGCGGCCACCGTGTAGACGATCACCAGCATGGCGAAGTCGGCGGCCATCGTCTCGACGTCCAGCGCCACCTGCGCCACGCCGGCCGCGATGGCCACCAGCAGCATCTTCTCCGGCATACGCCGGCGCAGCGCGACCACCACGCACAGCACGACGGACACGGCCAGTGCCGCGCCCATCGATCCGTGGTGGTCAGGCGCCCCGTTCACACTCGACACGCTCACGCCGGAGATCCCGAGCAGGACGACGGCCCAGAAGGCGTCGACCCACATCGGGTGTCTGCGGAGGAAGTCATAGAGGCGCTGCACGTAACCCAGAGTAGGGAAGGTGGATAGGTGCAGGGGTCAACCGGAGGGCCGATCCGGACCCGGCCCTCGTACTCCCCAAGGTGGAGGCACTGATCACCTGTCCGCCTAGTCTGGCGGTGTGACGAACGGGACATCGGGCGAGTGGCGCGGCTGGCGGGCGGCGGCCGAGGAGGCCCTGTACGGGCCGGACGGCTTCTACCGTCGCCCCGAGGGGCCGGCCGGGCACTTCCGTACGTCCGTGCACGCCTCGCCGCTGTTCGCGGCGGCCGTGGCACGGCTGCTGTGCCGGGTGGACGAGCTGCTGGGACGCCCGGCGGAGCTCGGCTTCGTGGACATGGCGGCCGGGCGGGGCGAGCTGGCCGCCGGGGTGCTCGCCGCGCTGCCCGCCGAGGCGGCCTCCCGCGCGCGTGTGTACGCGGTGGAGATCGCCGGGCGGCCGACGGGCCTCGATCACCGGATCGAGTGGCTGAGCGAACCCCCGGAGCGGCTCACCGGGCTGCTGTTCGCCAACGAGTGGCTGGACAACGTGCCGGTGGCGGTGGCCGAGGTGGACGCTGCGGGCGTGCACCGGCACGTCCTCGTCCGGCGGGACGGCACCGAGCGGCTCGGGGAGCCGGTGTCGGGAGCGGAGGCCGCGTGGCTGGCGCGCTGGTGGCCGCTGCCGCCCGAGCCGGGGCTGCGCGCCGAGATCGGGCTGCCCCGGGACGCCGCCTGGGCCGCCGCGGTCTCCCGGGTCGAGCGCGGCCTCGCGGTCGCCGTCGACTACGCGCACGCGGCCGGGGCCCGGCCGCCCTTCGGAACGCTCACCGGCTTCCGCGAGGGACGGGAGACGGCACCCGTGCCGGACGGCTCGTGCGACATCACGGCGCACGTCGCCCTGGACGCGTGCGCCGTCGCGCTCCCCGGCGCACGCCTGTGCTCCCAGCGCGAGGCGCTGCGCGCCCTCGGGGTGAGCGGCGCACGCCCTCCCCTCTCGCTAGCCTCCACGCGCCCCTCGGAGTACGTACGCGCCCTCGCGAGCGCCGGTGAGGCCGCCGAGCTCACCGCCCCGGGCGGCCTCGGCGACTTCGGCTGGCTGCTCCAGCCGGTCGGGATCGCGGACCCGCTCCCCGGCGTCACGGACCCGCCGTCCGGATGAGCGGCCCTGCCGCAAGGACGGGACCCTACTTGTCGATGTCCCCGACCACGAAGAACATCGACCCCAGGATCGCCACCATGTCCGCCACCAGCGTCCCCGGCAGCAGCTCGGTCAGGGCCTGGATGTTGTTGTACGACGCCGAGCGCAGCTTCAGCCGGTACGGGGTCTTGTCGCCCTTGCTGACCAGGTAGTAACCGTTGATGCCGAGCGGGTTCTCGGTCCACGCGTAGGTGTGTCCCTCGGGGGCCTTCAACACCTTCGGCAGCCGCTGGTTGATCGGGCCGGGCGGCAGCTCGGCGAGCCGGTCCAGACAGGCGTCGGCCAGGTCCAGCGCGTTGTGGGTCTGCTCCAGCAGGCACTCGAACCGGGCGAGGCAGTCGCCCTCCCGCCGGGTCACCACCTTGAGCGTGTCCGCCAGCTCCCCGTACGCCAGATACGGCTCGTCGCGGCGCAGGTCGAAGTCGACGCCCGAGGCGCGTGCGATGGGCCCGCTCACGCCGTAGGCGTGCACGGTCTCCGGCGTCATCTCCCCCACGCCCCGCGTGCGCCCCCGGAAGATCTCGTTGCCGAGCACCAGGTCGTCGAAGACGTCCATGCGCGACCGCACGGCCGCGACGGCGGCACGCGCGCGCGTGGCCCACCCTGCGGGCAGGTCCTCCTTGAGCCCGCCGACCCGGTTGAACATGTAGTGCATCCGGCCGCCGGAGACCTCCTCCATGACGTTCTGGAGGACCTCCCGCTCCCGGAAGGCGTAGAAGACCGGCGTGATGCCGCCCAGCTCCAGCGGATAGGAGCCGAGGAACATCAGGTGGTTGAGCACCCGGTTCAGCTCCGCGAGCAGTGTGCGCGTCCACACCGCGCGCGCGGGGACCTCCATGCCGAGCATCCGCTCCACGGCGAGGACCACGCCCAGCTCGTTCGAGAACGCCGACAGCCAGTCGTGCCGGTTGGCGAGCATGATGATCTGGCGGTAGTCCCTCGCCTCGAACAGCTTCTCCGCGCCGCGGTGCATATAGCCGATCACCGGCTCCGCGCGCGTGATGCGCTCGCCGTCCAGCACCAGCTTCAGCCGCAGCACGCCGTGCGTGGACGGATGCTGCGGTCCGATGTTGAGCACCATGTCGGTGCTCTCCGCGGCGCCGCCGATCCCGACCATGGTCTCCGTCGTAGGAGTCATGGACACAGTCTTGCGTACGTACGCTTGCCGCATGGAAACGGGGAGCCTGGACGACGAGCGGGCGGCAGGGACGGAGCCCGAGTGGACCGCGCTGCCGCCGGGACTGCTGCGGATGCGCCGGCTGCTGCTGGTGGTGTGGCTGGGCCCGCTCGCCCTGGCCGTGGGAGTGCTGCTCGGTGCCCTGGCCGGTCCCGCCTGGTCGGCCTTCGCACTGCTGCCGCTGGCGCTGCTGGCCTGGGGCTGGGTGCTGCTGGGCCGCAACTGGCGCTCCTGGCGCTACGCCGAGCGCGCGGACGACCTGCTGATCACCCGGGGTGTGCTGTGGCACGAGGAGACCGTCGTGCCGTACGGGCGGATGCAGCTGGTCGAGGTGACCTCCGGGCCCGTCGAACGGCACTTCGGGCTGGCCACCGTACAGCTGCACACGGCGGCCGCCGCGACCGACGCGACCATCCCCGGCCTCGACCCGGCCGAGGCGGAACGGCTGCGCGACCGGCTCACCCGGCTCGGCGAGGCACGATCGGCGGGGTTGTGACGGCCGACGAGGGCGTCGGCGCCGCGGACGGCGACGACGGGGGCGAGGGGGTCGCCGAGGCCATGGACCGGAGCGACGAGACCGCGGGCCGGGGCGGCGAGACCGTGGACCGGGGCGAGCCCGGTGTGATCGAGCGCCGGCTGCATCCCGTGACGCCGCTCAGGCGGGCGTGGGCGCCGGTCGCCGTGCTCGCCGGGTGGGCGGTGCACGACCCCAGCCAGGCGCAGCAGCAACTGACGCGGCTGACGACGACCATGCTGCTGGCCGGGCTCGCGGTGCTCCTTCCGGCGGCCGCCCTGTACGGCTTCCTGTCCTGGTGGTTCACGCACTTCGCGGTGACCGACACCGAACTGCGCATCCGCACCGGCCTGTTGTTCCGCCGCACCGCACACATCCGGCTGGAGCGGATCCAGGCGGTCGACGTCACCCGGCCGCTGCTCGCGCGCGTCGCGGGCGTGGCCAAGCTGAAGCTGGACGTCATAGGGACGGACAAGAAGGACGAACTCGCCTTCCTCGGCGAGGACGAGGCCCGTGCCCTGCGCGCCGAACTGCTCGCGCGGGCCGCCGGTTTCGCCCCCGAGACCGCGCGTGAGGTCGGCGAGGCGCCCGCGCGGGAACTCGTCCGCGTACCCGCGCGCGTGATCGCGCTCTCGCTGCTGCTGATCGGCGCGACCTGGGGCTCGCTGGTCACCGCGGTGGTCGTACCGCCGCTGGTGTGGCTGGCCACCCACAGCCTGTGGACGGTGCTGGCCGTCGCGGTGCCGCTGTTCGGCGGGGCCGTGACGAGCAGCGCCGGGCGCTTCGTGGGCGCCTACGACTGGACGGTGAGCGAGTCGCCCGACGGGCTGCGCATCGACCGGGGCCTGCTCGACCGTACGCACGAGACGGTGCCGCCGGGGCGGGTGCAGACCGTACGGATCGTGGAGCCGCTGCTGTGGCGGCGGCTCGGCTGGGTGCGGGTCGAGCTGAACGTGGCCGGGTCGTCGAACTCCGTGCTGCTGCCGGTCGCTCCGCGCGGGATCGCCGAGTCGGTGATCGCGCGCGTACTGCCCGGAGTGGCGGTGCCGGAGGCCGCCTCCCTGGAACGCCCCCCGCGGCGCGCCCGGTGGTGCACGCCGGTGTGGTGGCGCGGGCACGGGATCGCCGTCACCGACGCGGTGTTCGCCGCCCGGCACGGGCTGCTGCGGCGGCGGCTCGCGCTCGTCCCGCACGCCAAGGTGCAGAGCGTACGGCTCACACAGGGGCCCTGGCAGCGGGTGTGGCGGGTCGCCGATGTGCACGTGGACACGGGCGCGAACAAGACCGTCACGGCACGCCTGCGGGACGCCGAGGAGGCGGCCCGGCTGCTGCGGGCACAGGCGGAACGGTCGCGGACCGGACGGCGCGAGGCCCGGCCGGACCGGTGGATGCAGCGGCGACACAGGTGATACAGGGGTGAGGCGACGGCAAGGGGCGTGGCCCAGGTGCCACGCCCCTTGCTCTGCCTGCTCTGCCCGCTGTGCCTGCTGTGCCTGCTCTGTCCGGTTCCCCGATGGGTGGGCTGCCCGCCTCAGGACGCCGCGGTGCGCAGCCGCTGGACGTCGATCTGCTCCGTCTCGTCGTGAGCCGTCAGGTCGATGACCTGACCCACGCCATGGCCCTCGGCACCGGCCCGCTTGTACTGCGACTCGGACTCGGCCTTGTGCAGGGCGAGGGCCTCCTGGCCCACGACGTCGGCCAGGTCCTCGTTCTGGACGGCCTCCAGGGCGGTGGACGGCGACCCGTTCTTCGTGTTCTTCGTGCCGAAGAAGTCGAACCCGCCCTCGACCACCGGGCGCCGCGCGGGCGCGGCCGGCACGACGGCCACGGCGGTCGGCACGGTGAAGTGGCCGGCGGGCCGCTGTCCGGCGGGCCTGCCCGGCGCGAGCGGCTCGGGCGTCGCCATCGTCGTCCCGGCATCGACAGTCGTGGCCGCGCTCGTCTCGGCAGCCGCCGCGGTCGCCGTGGTCGCGGTGGCCGCGGTGGTCGTCCCGGTCTCGGTCTGCCCGGCGGACCCGCCCGGCTCACGCCCGCCCGCCTCGGTCGTCGGGGTGGCGGCCGCGTGCTCGTGCGCGTCGGCCGCCTCCGGCTGCCCCTGTGCCTCGTCCTCCGGCACCGCGTCCGCGTCGCCGCCGCCGGCCGGACCGGCCGCCGCACCGGCGACCGCTTCCTTAGCGGGCTCGGCGTCCCCGGCGAACCGCGACAGCGCGGTCCTGGCGCGCAGGAACAGCTCGGAACCCTCCGGGGAGAACACGCCCGGAGCCGCGCCCACGGGCTTCTCCGCCCCAGCCTCCGTGGCTTCTGCGGCCTCCGCGGCTTCCGCGGCCTCCGTGGCCTTCACGGCTTCCGCGGCCTCCGCGTCGGCGGCCTCGGTGGAGGTCGTCGCGCCTGCCCGGTCGGCGGGGGCGGCCGGCAGCGCGCGGGCGTCGGGCGCGGCCTCCAGCTCCAGCAGGCGGCGGCCCTCCAGGGCGCTGGCGCGCTCGGTCTCCGCGGTGGCGTACCGGCGCAGCAGGGCCGCGTGCTCGTTGCGCAGCCCCGCCAGCTCCTTGCGCTTGGCCCGCAGCTTGTGCTCGAGGCGGACGCGCAGTTCGCGCGACTCCTCCAGGTCGGACTCGAGTTCGGCGACCCGTTCCTCGAAGCGCCACTCGTCGCTCGCCCGCGCGCGCGTGAGGTCGGCGACCGTGCGGCCGGCCTGTGCGTCCCAGCGGCGCATGACGACCGCACCGGTGAGCGCGGTCAGCGCGGCGGCCGCGGCGAGGGACCGCAGCACCACCGGTGCCGTGAACACCCAGGGACCCAGGGCGCAGACGAGGGAGACGCCGGCGATCGCCGAAGGAGGCAGCAGCCTGTGCAAGGGCGGGGAATGGCGGTGACGTCCACGTGGCATGGCCAGAAACTTACCGCGCGTAGGCGAATCGTGGTGGCCCGCCCCGCAAAAAGACGGCCATGGGATCCCGGCCCCTTTTCCGTTCTTCTCCTCGGACCCGCTCCCGGCCTTCTCCGAGAGCCCGCACCGCCCTCTACCGAGAGCCCGCACTCCCTCTACAAGATCATTCTCAGCGGTCGCTCAGCCGCCCGCTGAGCCACTGGAGCATCGCCGGGATCTCGCGCTTCCAGGTGTTGAAGTTGTGGCCGCCGCTGTCCAGGATGATCGAGGCGATACGGGTCTTGTTCGTCGCCCTGACGGCGTCTATGAACCTGAGCGTGGCCTTGTAGTCGTTCTCACCGTGCCTGCTGCTCGTGACGAGCAGTGAAGTGTCCGGAGCGGGACGGTGCTTGATGCTCCACATCAGGTCGGCCCGATTCCTCAGATTCCTGTTCCCGTGGAAGAGATCACCGGTGGTCGGATCGAGCGCCGCCTTGTAGTACGGCGACAGTCCCGCGCCCGCCGCGTACACGTCGGGATGATGCATGGCGAGTTTCAGCGCGCAGTAACCACCCGTGGAATCACCGGCAATGCCCCAGCTGCCCGGCTTTTTTCCGACCCGGTAGTGGGCGAGGACGGCCTCGGGAAGATCTCTGGCGAAGAACGACTCGGTCCGCGGGCCGCCCGGAATGTCCACGCACTCGGTGTCGCGCGGCGGAGCCAAGGTGGGCCGCAGCATCACCAGGATCATCGGCTGCATGCGCCCGTCCTTGGCCAGATTCAGTGCCGTGCTCGGGTAGTTGAGCTTGCTGACCAGCGACTGGGCGATGCCCGGGTACCCGGTGAGGACCACGGTCGCCGGAAAGGTGCGCGTGCGGTACTGCGGCTGGAAGTACTCCGGCGGCAGGTAGACGAAGGCGGAGGTGGCGATATGGGTCGTACGGCCCACGATGTCGACCTTCTGGATCTGGCCGGACAGCTGCGGCCGGGATCCGCCGGTCACCTTCATCGCCTGGGTGGAGACCACCTGGAGCGGGCCGCCGGTGCCGCCGTTGGCCGAGTGGTCGACGACGACACCCTGGTCGGTCTCCTGTCCGAACAGGTCCGCCCAGCTGGCGTAGAAGCCGAAAGCCTGGTTGGCGGCGAGGCCGACGCAGGCGAAGATCATCGTCTGCGTGGCCAGCAGGATGCCGACGCGCCCGCTGACGGCCCGCCAGTTGCGGCGCGCCAGGCGCGGCCACAGCCACACCGTGGCGACGAACAGCAGCACGGCGAGCGCGACCGCCAGTACCAGCACTTTTTTGCTCGTGAGACCCATGGACTCTTTCCTGCCTGCACTTCCCCCGGGGTGAGCCGACGCATCCTTGGCGAGGGCTTGCCCCGGGCTTTCCCTGGCCTTTGACCCGGTTTTCCGGTGGGGAGTGAACCTCCCTCCCCCAGACACCGTCCTAGAGGGCGCAATGTCGCCGGATGCCCCGATCGGCACCGGATTCAAGGTCTCTCGCAGAACTACGGGATGCGATGTCTGTCAGGATAGATGGGGAAATGTCGGGCGAGGTTCCGGGTCGATCCCGTCGGATGCGCCGCATACTCCGCGGTCCGCGCCCCGAGGCCGTCCCCGCTCTCGTCGGCAGGGCCGCCGCCGTCGTGGGTCTCCTGGACATCGCGGCGGGTGTCTTTCCGCGCTTCCGGCACAGCCGGATGCACGCCCTCGCCGAGGTGCTGCCCGGATCGTTCGGCCCGTTCGCCGCCGCGCTGTCGCTCAGCGCGGGCGTGCTGCTGCTGTTGCTCGCGCACGGGCTGAAGCGGCGCAAGCGGCGGGCCTGGCGCGCCGCCGTGGCGCTGCTTCCGGCGGGCGCGGCGGCCGAGTTCGTCTACCGGCACTCCGTGGTCGGTGCGGTCATCTCGCTGGCGCTGCTGGCGCCGCTGCTGGTCCACCGCAAGGAGTTCGCGGCCCTGCCGGACCCGCGCAGCCGGTGGCGGGCGCTGGCCAACTTCGTGCTCATGAGCGCGGGTTCGCTGGCGCTCGGCATGCTGATCGTGAGCGTCCACGCGCACCGCATGGTCGGCAACCCGAGCGTGGCCGACCGTCTCACCCACGTCGTCTACGGCCTGTTCGGCTTCGAGGGCCCGGTCGACTACCAGGGCAACACGTCCTGGACGGTCGCCTTCTCACTCGGCGCGCTCGGCTGGCTCACCGCGGTCACCACGATCTACCTGGCGTTCCGCCCCGAGCACCCGGCCGCGCGGCTGACCGAGGAGGACGAGAGCCGGCTGCGCGACCTGCTGGCCAAGCACGGCGGCCGGGACTCCCTCGGCCACTTCGCGCTGCGCCGCGACAAGGCGGTGGTGTTCTCGCCGAGCGGCAAGGCGGCGGTGACGTACCGCGTCGTCTCCGGTGTGATGCTCGCCAGCGGTGACCCGATCGGCGACGTCGAGGCCTGGCCGGGTGCCATCGAGCGGTTCATGGACGAGGCCAGGGCCCACTCCTGGACGCCCGCCGTGATGGGCTGCTCCGAGACCGGCGGCGAGGTGTGGACCCGGGAGACCGGCCTGGACGCCCTGGAACTGGGCGACGAGGCGGTGGTCGACGTCGCGGATTTCTCGCTCGCCGGACGCGCGATGCGCAACGTCCGCCAGATGGTCAAGCGCATCGAACGGGCCGGCTACGAAACGCGGGTGCGGCGCGTTCGTGACCTCGGCGACGCCGAGCTGGAGCGGATCCGGCGGGCCGCCGAGGACTGGCGGGGCACCGACACCGAGCGGGGCTTCTCCATGGCGCTCGGCCGCATCGGCGACCCGTCCGACGGGGACTGCCTCATAGCGACCGCGCACAAGCAGGACGACGAGCCGGGCGAGTACGGCGACCTGAAGGCGATCCTGCACTTCGTCCCCTGGGGCGAGGACGGCGTCTCCCTGGACCTGATGCGCCGCGACCGCTCGGCCGACCCCGGCATGAACGAGCTGCTGATCGTGGCGGCGTTGCAGGCCGCGCCGAAGTTCGGCATCACCCGGATCTCGCTGAACTTCGCGATGTTCCGCTCGGCGCTGGCACGCGGCGAGAAGATCGGCGCGGGTCCGGTGCTGCGGGCCTGGCGCGGGCTGCTGGTGTTCCTCTCGCGCTGGTTCCAGATCGAGTCGCTGTACAAGTTCAACGCCAAGTTCCAGCCGCGCTGGGAGCCGCGGTTCGTCGTCTACCGCGCCTCCGCCGACCTGCCCCGCATCGGCTTCGCCGCCATGCAGGCGGAGGGCTTCGTCGACCTCGCCCTGCCGCTCCCGCGCTTCCTGCGCCGCCGCCGCACCTCACAGCGCCCGTGCCCCCACGCGGTCGCGGAACGCGACATCCGCGCGGCCTGACCCCCCACCGGCCCGAGAGAGCGCCCCACCCTCCAGCCCATCCGCCTCTCTCGGGCCCCTGCCCTCCTCTCTCGACCGGGCTCCTCTCTCGACCCGGCTCCTCTCTCGACCCGGCCCCCCACTGGACCCCGGCTCCCCTCTCGACACCGGCTCCCCGCTCGACCCCGGCTCCCCGCTCCGGCCTCGGCCCCGACGTTCCTCCCGGCTCCGGCCTCTTGTGCCTCGCAGCCTTCCCCGGACCACGCACCCTCCTGCACCCCGCAGGCCTTCCCGGGCCACGCTCCCTCCCGCACCCCGCAGGCCTTCCCGGGCCACGCTCCCTCCCGCACCCCGCAGGCCCCCTCGGCCCCGCACCCTGTCCCGGACCTCCCGCCCCTCCCGGCCTCCCGTCCGTTTCCGCCTCGCGGGGCGGCTCGGGACCCCTTCTCGGAAACCGAGCCGGTCGGGTTCCGATACCCCGGCCTGCGGACGGCGTGCCCGGCCGCGGGGGCGTGGGGCGCCGTTCGGGTCGCGGGCGTGGTGGGGAGGGCCTGGGCCTACGCTGAACATATGAGCAACCTGAGCGGGCGCGGGACAGTGGCGGGGCTTCCGGCGTGGGACCGGTGTGCGGTCATGGGGGTCGTGAACGTGACTCCCGACTCCTTCTCCGACGGCGGCCGCTGGTTCGACACGACCATCGCCGTCAAGCACGGCCTCGACCTGGTCGCGCAGGGTGCCGACCTGGTCGACGTCGGGGGCGAGTCCACCCGCCCGGGCGCCACCCGCGTCGACGAGGACGAGGAGCTCCGGCGGGTCGTCCCCGTCGTGCGCGGCCTCGCCGCCGAGGGCGTCACGATCTCCGTCGACACCATGCGCGCCCGCGTTGCCGAGCAGGCCCTCGCGGCCGGGGCCGCGCTCGTGAACGACGTCAGCGGCGGCCTCGCCGACCCGGCCATGATCCCCGTGGTGGCCGCCGCGCGCGTCCCGTTCGTCGTCATGCACTGGCGCGGCTTCCTCCAGGGCAGCGGCGTCAAGGGCGTGTACGCGGACGTCGTCACCGAGGTCGTCGACGAGCTGCACGCGCGCGTGGAGGCCGTTCTGGACGGCGGCATCGCCCCCGACCGGATCGTGGTCGACCCCGGCCTCGGCTTCTCCAAGGACGCCGCGCACGACCTGGAGCTCCTGGCCCACCTCGACCGCCTGCTCGGCCTCGGCCACCCTGTGCTGGTCGCCGCCTCCCGCAAGCGGTTCCTCGGCCGGGTGCTGGCCGGCCCCGAGGGCGCGCCGCCGCCCGCGCGCGAGCGCGACGCCGCCACCGCCGCCGTCTCCGCGCTCGCGGCGCACGCCGGCGCATGGGCGGTGCGCGTCCACGAGGTACGCGCGACGGCGGACGCCGTACGGGTCGCACGCGCCGTGGAGCAGGCGCGCGGCCACCAGAACGCCCCCGCCGGAGGCACGCACACCACCGAGACCCCCTCCCGCTCCGCCGAAGGACACCGGTGAGCGCCCCCCACACCGACGTCGAGGAGGTCGAGGCCGCCAACACGGCCTTCTACGAGGCACTGGAGCAGGGAGACTTCGAGGAGCTGTCCTCGCTCTGGCTCACCCCCTCCGACCTGGGCGTCGACGAGGAATACCACGACCCGGCCGACACGGGGGTGGTCTCCTGTGTGCACCCCGGCTGGCCGGTGCTCAGCGGCCGCGGCGAGGTCCTGCGCTCCTACGCGCTGATCATGGCGAACACCGACTACATCCAGTTCTTCCTCACCGATGTGCACGTCTCGGTGACGGGCGACACCGCCCTGGTGACCTGCACCGAGAACATCCTCAGCGGCGGCCCCGCTCCCGACGACGGCGGCGAGCTCGGGCCGCTGGTCGGCCAGCTGGTCGTCGCCACCAATGTGTTCCGGCGCACACCGCTCGGCTGGAAGCTCTGGTCCCACCACGCCTCCCCCGTCCTGGCCGAGAGCGACGAGGACGAGGAGGCCGGGGACGACGAGACACCCGCCTGAGTGGGTAGGCGCAGCACAGAGGAACGCCGGCGAGCGCCGGACGTGGCCGGAATCACGGGCCGGCGGCAGAAGCGGCCGCCGACCGGTGTGCGAGCGGGTTCTCCAGGGGAAACGCACGGTGAAACCTGCCCGGCCCGGCCCACGGGACCGTGCCCGGGACCCGGCGCTGTCAGTGTCCGCAGGTAGATTCGTTGGCGACCGGTGTGCCGCCCGCACGCGGCAGCGACCGGCCGTCACCGACGATTGCAGGAGTGATTCGCGTGGATCGTGTCGCGCTGCGCGGCCTGAAGGCTCGCGGGCACCACGGTGTGTTCCCCAAGGAGCGCGAGGAGGGCCAGACCTTCCTGGTGGACCTCGTCCTGGGCGTGGACACCCGCCAGGCCGCGGCCGACGACGACCTGGCGAAGACCGTGCACTACGGCATCGTGGCCGAGGAGGTCGTCGCCGTGGTGGAGGGCGAGCCCGTGAACCTCATCGAGACGCTCGCCGAGCGCATCGCCCAGGTCTGCCTGAAGCACGAGGGGGTTCAGGAGGTCGAGGTCTGCGTCCACAAGCCGGACGCGCCGATCACGGTCCCCTTCGACGACGTGACCGTCACCATCACCCGGAGCCGAGTATGAGCGCTTCTTTCGCCCAGGGCCCCACCGACCCGACCGTCCAGCCGGTGCCCGCCTCCGTCGTCGAGAAGGTCGACGCCGCCGACACCACCCTGCAGAACCCGAAACGGGCCGTGATCTCCCTCGGCTCCAACCTCGGCAACCGGCTGGAGACCCTTCAGGGCGCCGTCGACGCCCTGGAGGACACCCCGGGCGTGCGCATCAAGGCAGTCTCCCCCGTCTACGAGACGGAGCCGTGGGGCGTCGAGCCCGGCTCCCAGCCGTCGTACTTCAACGCGGTGGTGGTCCTGAGGACGACGCTGCCGCCGTCCTCCCTGCTGGAGCGCGCCCACGCCATCGAGGAGGCCTTCCACCGGGTCCGGGACGAGCGCTGGGGTCCGCGCACCATCGACGTCGACATCGTCGCCTACGCCGATGTCGTCTCCGACGACCCGCGTCTCACGCTCCCTCATCCGCGCGCCCACGAGCGCGCCTTCGTCCTCGCCCCGTGGCACGACGTGGACCCCGAGGCCCAGCTGCCGGGCCGCGGCCCGGTGGCGGCCCTGCTGACCGCTCTCACCCGTGCGGGTGTGGAGCCGCGCGCGGATCTGGAACTCCGGCTGCCCGAGTAGTCGTTAAGGTCGAGAAAGATCAGACGACGTACGGCACGGTCGGACCCGCCAGCGGGCCGGGACGAGCCGCTCATGCCCGACCCACGGTCCGGGGGAGCTGAAGGGACACCGTGAAAGAGCTGCGCATCAGGGTGCTGATCGGCGTGTTCGTCGTCGCCGGAGTGCTGTCCTGGGCGGGCGCCCGCCTGTGGAACGGGGTGGGGACACTGCCCAGCGTCCCCCTGGCCGCCCCCGTCGTCCTCGCCCTGATCGCCGTGGTCCTGCTGTCCACGGCCCTCTCCCTGCGAGCCCGGCTGAAGGCGCAGCGCGAGCGCCGCCCCGGCGCCAAGGGCGTCGACCCGCTGATGGCCGCCCGTGCGGTGGTGTTCGGTCAGGCGAGCGCCCTGGTCGCCGCCCTCGTCGCCGGCATGTACGGCGGCACGGGCGTCTTCCTTCTGGAGCTCCTCGACATCCCCGCCCGTCGCGACCAGGCGATCTACGCCGGCTTCTCGGTCGTCGCGGGCCTGGCGGTGATAGCGGCGGCCCTGTTCCTGGAACGCGTCTGCAAACTCCCCGAGGACGACGACCAGGACCACCCGGGGGCGGAACCGGTGGCCTGACGGGCCACCGGAAGCGCTGCCACCGCGTCAGCACGCCGTCAGCGCGCCGTCCGTGGGCCGTCAGTGCGCCATCAGTGCGCCATGATGAGGCTCATCGCCTCGTTGCGCGTCGCCGCGTCCCGCAGCTGACCGCGCACCGCCGAGGTGATGGTCTTGGCCCCGGGCTTGCGGATGCCCCGCATGGACATGCACATGTGCTCGCACTCCACGACGACGATCACGCCGCGCGGCTCCAGGATCTCCATCAGCGAGTCGGCGATCTGCGTGGTGAGCCGTTCCTGCACCTGCGGGCGGCGGGCGTAGACGTCCACGAGCCTGGCCAGCTTGGACAGACCCGTGATCTTGCCGCTGGTGGACGGGATGTAGCCGACGTGAGCCACGCCCCGGAACGGGACGAGATGGTGCTCACAGGTCGAGTACACCTCGATGTCCTTCACGAGCACCATCTCGTCGTGGCCCAGGTCGAACGTCGTCGTCAGGACGTCCTCGGGCTTCTGCCACAGCCCCGCGAATATCTCCTTGTACGCCCGCGCCACCCGCGCCGGGGTGTCGCGCAGGCCCTCGCGGTCCGGGTCCTCGCCGACCGCGATGAGGAGTTCGCGCACGGCGTTCTCGGCGCGCTTCTCGTCGAACTCGCCGAAGGTGCTCTCGCCGTCCAGCGTCACGGGGTCGGTCATGTGAAGCCTCGTTCCTGTCTGTCTCAACCGCGGGCACGCGAAATGCCGGGGCATCGCGAAATGCCGGGGCATACGGAATGCCGCGCCCCCCAGGCTAGAACCCGGGGGGCGCGGCATGCATTCCGGGGCCGTGCGGGGCCGGTGGGGGCCCCGCACGGCTCTTCGTCAGTTCTCCGGACGTTCCTCCGGGGTCTGCTCCGGCGCCGGGGCGGAGTCCGTGGTGGTGGACTTCACCGTGCTGATCGCCGCCGCCGCGCCGTTCGCCCCGTTGGTCAGGGCCAGCTCCTTGGGGGAGAGCACCGGCGGACGGGTGGACGGCGTACGCCGGGAGGAACCGGTCCAGGCGGGCCGCGGCGGGCGCTTGACGATGGGGGCGAAGATCTCGGCGATCTCCTCCTTGCCCAGCGTCTCCTTCTCCAGCAGCTGCAGGACGAGGTTGTCGAGGACGTCGCGGTTCTCGACCAGGATCTCCCAGGCCTCGTTGTGCGCGTTCTCGATGAGCTTCTTGACTTCCTCGTCCACCAGCGCGGCGACCTCTTCCGAGTAGTCGCGCTGGTGAGCCATCTCACGTCCGAGGAACGGCTCGGTGTTGTCGCCGCCGAACTTGATGGCACCGAGACGCTCGGTCATGCCGTACTGCGTGACCATGGCGCGGGCCGTGGTGGTGGCCTTCTCGATGTCGTTCGCGGCGCCCGTGGTCGGGTCGTGGAAGACCAGTTCCTCGGCGGCGCGGCCACCCAGCATGTAGGCGAGCTGGTCGAGCATCTCGTTGCGCGTGGTCGAGTACTTGTCCTCGTCCGGGAGCACCATCGTGTAGCCGAGGGCACGGCCGCGGGACAGAATCGTGATCTTGTGGACCGGGTCGGAGTTCGGCGAGGCCGCCGCGACCAGGGCGTGACCGCCCTCGTGGTACGCGGTGATCTTCTTCTCCTTGTCCGACATGATCCGGGTCCGCTTCTGCGGGCCGGCGACCACGCGGTCGATCGCCTCGTCCAGCATCTTGTTGTCGATCAGCTTCTGGTCGCTGCGGGCCGTGAGCAGCGCGGCCTCGTTCAGCACGTTGGACAGATCGGCACCGGTGAAGCCGGGGGTGCGGCGGGCGACGGCGGCCAGGTCGACGTCGTGCGCGACCGGCTTGCCCTTCTGGTGGACCTTGAGGATCTCCAGGCGGCCCTGCATGTCGGGGCGGTCGACCGCGATCTGGCGGTCGAAGCGGCCCGGGCGCAGCAGGGCCGGGTCGAGGATGTCGGGCCGGTTGGTGGCGGCGATGAGGATCACACCGCCCTTGACGTCGAAGCCGTCCATCTCGACGAGCAGCTGGTTCAGCGTCTGCTCGCGCTCGTCGTGACCGCCGCCGAGGCCGGCGCCGCGGTGGCGGCCGACGGCGTCGATCTCGTCGACGAAGACGATCGCCGGGGCGTTCGCCTTGGCCTGCTCGAACAGGTCACGGACTCGGGAGGCGCCGACACCGACGAACATCTCGACGAAGTCGGAACCGGAGATCGAGTAGAAGGGGACCCCGGCCTCGCCGGCCACGGCGCGCGCCAGCAGGGTCTTGCCGGTGCCGGGCGGGCCGTAGAGCAGGACGCCCTTGGGGATCTTGGCGCCGACGGCCTGGAACTTGGCCGGCTCCTGGAGGAACTCCTTGATCTCCTGGAGCTCCTCGACGGCCTCGTCGGCCCCGGCGACGTCCGAGAAGGTCGTCTTGGGGGTGTCCTTGGTGATGAGCTTGGCCTTGGACTTGCCGAAGTTCATGACCCGGGAGCCGCCGCCCTGCATCTGGTTCATCAGGAACAGGAAGACGACCACGATGAGGACGAAGGGGAGCAGCGAGAGCAGCACGCCGACGAACGGGTTCTGCTTGGACGGCGAGACCGTGTAGCCGTCCGGGATCTGCTTGTGCTGGTACTTGTCCTGCAGCGTGTTGGCGATGTTGACGCCCTGGTCGCCGATGTAGCTGGCCTGGATCTTCGAGCTGCCGGAGACCTTCTGGCCGTCCTTGAGCTCGACCTTGATGGTCTGCTCGTCGCCGGTGGTCAGCTTGGCCTGCTGGACCCGGTTGTCATTGATCGCTGCTACGACCTGGCCTGTGTCCACCGTCTTGTAGCCGCCGGACGAGCCGACGACCTGCATCAACACGACCACGGCAAGGACGGCCAGCACGATCCACATGACCGGCCCACGGAAGTATCGCTTCACGTCCATCCATACGGAGCGGTGCCGCCCCGTCCCTCCTGCCATAGTGAGTTTGATAAGACAGTTCTTCTGACGGTACCCCAGCATCGCGGCTCGTAGCCGCACGGGAGAGCCGGCGTACCCGTCTGCATGCTCCAACGCCCGCGGTGCCGCCGGGGTTCCCGATCACCGTACGGCGCCGCGGCGGAGGGCGTCAGCCGCCGTAGACGTGGGGGGCGAGCGTACCGACGAACGGCAGGTTGCGGTACTTCTCGGCGTAGTCCAGGCCGTAGCCGACGACGAACTCGTTGGGGATGTCGAAGCCGACCCACTCCACGTCGATGGCGACCTTGGCGGCGTCCGGCTTGCGCAGCAGCGTGCACACCTTGAGGGACGCGGGCTCGCGGGAGCCGAGGTTGTTGATCAGCCAGGACAGGGTCAGGCCGGAGTCGATGATGTCCTCGACGATCAGGACGTGCTTGCCCTTGATGTCGGTGTCGAGGTCCTTGAGGATCCGCACCACGCCGGAGGACTGGGTGCCCGCGCCGTAGGAGGACACGGCCATCCAGTCCATGGTGACGGGGGTGGACAGGGCGCGTGCCAGGTCCGCCATGACCATGACCGCGCCCTTGAGGACGCCGACGATCAGCAGGTCCTTGTCCGCGTACTCCGCGTCGATCTTCGAAGCCAGCTCGGCCAGCTTGGCGTCGATCTCTTCCTTGGTGATGAGTACCTGCTGAAGGTCGGCACCCATGTCTTTCGCGTCCACCCGCATCACTTTCGGTCGGTCGTCCCACCGGCTGTTCCGGCTCTCCCGGAAAGGGGAGGCCGGCGCCTTCCCGGGGGGAAGGATTCAGCCTTGCCGAATCACCAGTCTGCCACCCTGCCGGCGGGCGACGACTTTGCCGGGGAGGTTGATGGCTCCCTGACCGCGCCAGCCGGTGATCAGCCGGTCCACTTCCTCGATGTGGCGGGCGAACAGGGAACCGGCCGGGGCGCCGGCGTCGATGGCGGCGCGGCGCAGCACACGGCGGCGTACGGCGGGGGGCAGCGCGTGCAGCTTGGCGCACTCCAGGCAGCCGGCGTCGTCGCGGGCGGCGGCCTCGGCCTGGCCGGCCCAGGCGTCCAGGGCGTCGGCGTCGTCGCGGGAGAGCTGGGCGGTGCGGGCGAGGGCCTCGACGACGCCCTTGCCGAGCGCCTTCTCCAGGGCGGGCAGGCCCTCGTGGCGCAGCCGGGAGCGGGTGTAGGCGGGGTCGGTGTTGTGCGGGTCGTCCCAGACGGGCAGGGACTGGGCCATGCAGGCCTTGCGGGCGGTCTGCCGGTCGATGTGCAGGAACGGGCGCCGGTAACGGCCGCCGGCCCCCGAGACCGCGGCCATGCCCGACAGGGAGCGGATGCCGGAGCCGCGGGCGAGGCCGAGCAGCACCGTCTCGGCCTGGTCGTCGCGGGTGTGGCCGAGCAGGATCGCGGCGGCACCGTGGCGGTCGGCGGCGGCGTCGAGGGCGGCGTAGCGGGCGTCGCGGGCGGCGGCCTCCGGGCCGCCGTCGCGGCCCACGGCGACGGCGACGGCCTCGGCCGGGTCCAGGCCGAGTTCGCGCAGCCGCTGGGCGACCTCGTCGGCGCGCAGGTCGGAGCCGGGCTGGAGGCCGTGGTCGACGGTGATGCCGCCGGCCCGGACGCCGAGCTTGGGGGCCTCGAAGGCGAGGGCGGAGGCGAGCGCCATGGAGTCGGCCCCGCCGGAGCAGGCCACGAGGACGAGCGGCGACGCCGGGCGCTCGTGGGCGGCCGGCGAGCCCTGCGGGACCCGGGCGGCGACGCGCCGGCCGCGGCTCGGTGTCGGCACGCCGAGCGGGGGCTGCCCGGAGAACCGGGCGGTGCGCGGGCCCGGCGCGGGAGTGCTCTCCTGCGCGTGGTCGCCGTACGGCGAGTGGGGGGCGTGCGGCGTCTGCGGGGCGTACGGCAGTTGCGCGGCGTGCGGCGTCTGCGCGTGGGCGGTCTGCAGTTCGGGACGGGGCAGCTCGGCGTGCGGCGCGCTCTGCTCGTCGAGGATGTCGTTCAGGACGCGGCGTACCGCCAGGCGTATCGCCGCGACCGCAGGATGGGGACCCATGTCCGGTTCCCTTCACGGAAGTTTTTCGGGGGGTGAGCCCGAGTCGGTCACTCAGAGTGTGTAGATGGTGACAGAAACGGGCCGTTCCCCGAGCATTGCACGCCTACCCATTGCCTACGGTCCCTCGGACGGGTGATTGGAGGGGCGTTCGCCTGCCGTCGGCCGGATTCGGTTCACCACGTCCCGCACCGGTTCACGGCTCGGCCCTGCGGTGCACCCGTGCGACCCAGTCCGCCGGTTTGGCGATCTCCGCCTTGGTGGGGAGGGTGTTCGGGGAGGTCCACACGCGGTTGAAGCCGTCCATGCCGACCTGTTCGACGACCGCGCGCACGAACCGCTCGCCCTCGCGGTACTGCCGCAGCTTGGCGTCCAGGCCCAGCAGCTTGCGCAGGGCCGTGTCGAGCCGCGAGGCCCCCTTGGCGCGGCGCTGCTGGAACTTCTCGCGGATCTCCGCGACGGTCGGCACGACGTCCGGTCCGACCCCGTCCATGACGTAGTCGGCGTGGCCCTCCAGCAGCGACATCACGGCGGTGAGCCGGCCGAGGATCTCGCGCTGGGCGGGCGTCTGCACCAGCTCGACGAGGGAGCGGCCGCCGTCGTCCTCCTCGCCCTCCGGACGCCCGCCGACGAGCGACTGGGCGGCCTCGCGGACGCGCTCCAGGAAGGCCATCGGGTCGACGTCGGTCTCCGACAAGAACGACTGGATTTCGCCCTCGAGGTGGTCGCGCAGCCAGGGCACCGCGGTGAACTGCGTGCGGTGGGTCTCCTCGTGCAGACACACCCAGAGACGGAAGTCGTGGGGTTCCACGTCGAGTTCGCGCTCGACGTGGACGATGTTCGGGGCGACGAGCAGCAGCCGTCCGCCGCCGTTCGCGCCCGCGGGCAGCTCGCGGGTGGCCGGGGCGAACGTCTCGTACTGGCCGAGCACGCGGGAGGCGAGGAAGGACAGCAGCATGCCGAGTTCGACGCCGGTGACCTTGCCGCCCACGGCGCCGAGGACCACGCCCCCGGGGCTGCTGCCGCGGCGCGCCTGCATCTTGTCCAGCAGCGGTTTGAGCAGCTCGCGGAAGCCGGCGACGTTCGCCCGGACCCAGCCGGGGCGGTCGACCACCAGCACGGGCGTGTCGTGGGTCTCGTCCGTACCCAGACGAGTGAAGCCCCGGACGTGTTCCTCCGAGGCCTTCGCATGCCGGCGCAGTTCCGCGACGACGGCGCGGGCCTCGTCGCGGCTCACCTCGGGGCCCGGCCTGACCAGGCGGGTCGCGGTCGCCACCGCGAGATTCCAGTCGACCATCCCGGGACTTGCGGCACCACCGATGCTCGTCATGCGTCAACGGTACGTGAGCGCTGCCACTTGGGGCAGGCTGTGAGGGCGGGTGCGGTCCGCGTTGCCCGGGCGGAGGCCCCGAGCGCCCGCGGCGGCGGGTACGGGAGACGGCCCACGGCAGTCGCTAGCCGCAGCCGCAGGCCGACAGCGCCGTCGCCGTCCTGTCCAGGGTCGACTGGGCCGCCATGGGGTCGGTCGTGCCCTCCGCCATGAAGGCGAAGGCCAGGAGGTGGCCGTCCTTGTCGACGGCCGTGCCCGCCAGGGTGTTCACGCCGGTCAGTGTGCCCGTCTTGGCGCGTACGATCCCGCCCGCGCCGTCGGATGTGTAACGGTCGGCCAGGGTGCCCGTGAAGCCGGCGACGGGGAGACCGGTGACGACCGGGCGGAGCTCGGGGTGGGCGGGGTCGGCGGCCTCGCGCAGCAGCGCGGTCAGCAAATTCGCGGTGAGTCTGTCGTCGCGGTTCAGGCCGCTGCCGTCGTGGAACTCCGCGCCGTCCAGGGGCAGGCCGAGTGTCTTCAGCCGGGCGGCGATCGCCCGGGCGCCGCCGGCGAAGTCCGGGCGATCGCCGGTCGCGGCGGCCGTCTGGCGGGCCAGGGCCTCGGCGATGTCGTTGTCGCTGTTGGTGAGCATGCGTTCGACCACGTCGGACAGCGGGGGCGAGGAGACGGACGCGAGGGTCTGCGCGCGGCCGGTCGCCCTGGCGGGGCGGGGGTCGGTGGTGCGGATGCCGCGGTCCTGGAGGAAGCGGCCGAAGGCGCGGGCGGCCGCGGCCGCCGGGTCGGCCTCGCGCGGGGCCGGGCCGCTGGTGGAGTCGTCGGTGCGGGCCTCGTCGGCCATCAGGGCGGTGACCGGGGCCAGGTTCTCGTTCACGCCGATGGGGTGCAGGGCCGGCCCTGCGTACAGGGCGGTGTCGTACGACAGCGTGACCTTGCCGAGCCCGCGCTTCTTCAGGGCGGCCGCCGTCGTGTCGGCGAGGGAGCGCAGGCTCGCCCAGCCGTGGGCGTCCTCGCGGGCGGTGAGGGTGGGGTCGCCGCCGCCGATCAGGACGAGGTTCCCGGCGGTGGGCTCCATGGCGACGCGGGTGGTGAGGCGGTGGTCGGGGCCGAGGGCGGACAGGGCGGCGACCGCGGTGGCGATCTTGGTGGTGGAGGCCGGGGTGAGCGCTTCGCCCGCGTCACGGCCGTAGAGCCGCCGGCCGGTGGCGACGTCGACGACCACGGCGGAGTGCCGGGCGCCGAGTGCGGGCTCGTGCAGGAGGGGGTCCAGGACGGTGGCGAGGGCCGGTCCGCCGGCCGCCGACTTCACCAGGCTGCCGCCGCTGCCGAGGCCCACCAGCACGGGTGCGGCGCTGGGTGCGGGCTTCGGTCCGTCGGCCGCCGCGTCGGACGTACCGGACGTATCGGAAGCACGGCCGTGATCTGTGCCACCCGCGCGCTCCAGGGAGGCTGCCCGGTCCCGCTCGGCCGTACGCTGACCGGTGGAGTCCCAGGGACCGGCGGCGGTCACCACACCGGCGGCCAGTGCCAGCCCGGCGGTGGCGGCGCCCACGGTGTACCGCCAGGTCGCCGGCCCGGCGGGCCGTGGCCGGGTGGCCCCCGTGAGCCGTGCGACCCGCGGTCCCACGGACCGCACGGCCCGGACCAGACCTGGTCGTCCGGCCCGCGCCAGCAGTGCCAGACGCGGCTTCGCGGCCCGCGCCAGGCCTGTCAGACGCGGTCTCGCGGCCCGCCAGCCCCTCAGCTCCGGCACGACCACCAGCCCCTTTCGCGATCACACACGTGCGTGAGGGACACTTAATCACCAGAACTATGTGCTGATCATGGAGGAGCCACCGGTGGAGTTCGACGTCACGATCGAGATCCCGAAGGGTTCGCGGAACAAGTACGAGGTGGACCACGAGACCGGTCGTATCCGCCTGGACCGTCGACTCTTCACTTCGACCAGCTACCCGGCCGACTACGGCTTCGTCGAGAACACCCTCGGCGAGGACGGCGACCCGCTGGACGCGCTGGTCATCCTGGACGAGCCGACGTTTCCCGGCTGCCTCATCAAGTGCCGCGCCATCGGCATGTTCCGGATGACGGACGAGGCCGGCGGCGACGACAAGCTGCTGTGCGTCCCGGCGTCCGACCCGCGTGTGGAGCACCTGCGGGACATCCACCACGTGTCGGAGTTCGACCGCCTGGAGATCCAGCACTTCTTCGAGGTCTACAAGGACCTGGAGCCGGGCAAGTCGGTCGAGGGCGCCAACTGGGTCGGCCGCGCCGACGCCGAGGCGGAGATCGAGCGGTCCATCAAGCGTGCCCAGGAGCACGGCGGTCACTGACCGTACGCCCCGTACGACGCCCGTGGGCCGCGTCCACCCCCCGGGGGTGACGCGGCCCTTTGGCGCGTGGGTGGGGGTGTCCGCGCATACTGAGGCTGACGGAAGGTGTCGTTCAGGGAGCGTTGCCCAGTGACGGATGCGGAGGACCGCAAGCCGCAGTCGGACGAGGCGCGGAGCGCGTTCAAGGCTCCTGCTGATTCGTCTGTGACACAGGCGACGCAGGTGATTCCGGTGCCCGAAGTGACTCCGGCGGCCCCGGTGTCCCCGGTGGCACCAGTGGCCCCGGCGGTACCGGGCACGGACAGCGAGTCGTCCACGACGTCGGAGTTCGCCGTTCCCGAGGGACTGGCCCTGCCCAAGGCCGGCAGCGAGTCGGAGACCACCTCGGAGTTCGCGCTCCCCGACGGCCTCACGGTGCCCGAGCACACGGCCCCGGAGGCCGAGGGCTCGGCGTTCAGCCCGCCGAGCACCTACAGCGCCCGGCAGGCGCCGGCCGCCTTCACCCCGCCGGGCGGCATCCCGACGGTCAGCCTGACCAAGGACCTCCCCTGGCAGGACCGGATGCGCACGATGCTGCGCATGCCGGTGGCCGAGCGCCCGGCCCTGGAAGCGGTCCCGAAGACGGAGGAGGAAGGCCCCGCCGTCCCCCGTGTCCTCGACCTGACCCTGCGCATCGGCGAGCTGCTGCTCGCGGGCGGTGAGGGCGCCGAGGACGTGGAGACGGCGATGTTCGCGGTCTGCCGCTCCTACGGCCTGGACCGCTGCGAGCCGACGGTCACCTTCACCCTGCTGTCCATCTCCTACCAGCCCTCCCTGGTGGACGACCCCGTCTCGGCGTCGCGCACGGTACGACGCCGGGGCACCGACTACACGCGCCTCGCGGCCGTCTTCCAGCTCGTCGACGACCTGAGCGACCCGGAGACCCATGTCTCCCTGGAGGAGGCCTACCGGCGGCTGGCGGAGATCCGCCGCAACCGGCACCCCTACCCCGGCTGGGCGCTGACCGGCGCCGCCGGGCTGCTCGCCGGCGCGGCCTCCGTCCTCGTCGGCGGCGATCTGATCGTGTTCGTCGCCGCCGCGTTCGGCGCGATGCTCGGCGACCGGCTGGCATGGCTGTGCGCGGGGCGCGGGCTGCCGGAGTTCTACCAGTTCACGGTGGCCGCGATGCCGCCGGCCGCGCTGGGCGTCGCGCTCACGGTGGCGCATGTCGACGTGAAGGCGTCCGCGGTCATCACCGGTGGGCTGTTCGCGCTGCTGCCGGGGCGGGCGCTCGTGGCCGGCGTGCAGGACGGCCTGACCGGCTTCTACATCACCGCCTCCGCCCGCCTGCTGGAGGTCATGTACTTCTTCGTCGGCATCGTCACCGGCGTGCTGGTGGTGCTGTACTTCGGCGTGAAGCTGGGCGCCCAGCTCAATCCCGACGTGGCGCTCGGCGTCAACGAGCAGCCGGTGGTGCAGATCCTCGCGTCGATGCTGCTGTCGCTGACCTTCGCCGTGCTGCTCCAGCAGGAACGGTCCACCGTGCTGCTGGTGACGCTCAACGGCGGCGTGGCCTGGGTGGTCTACGGCGCGATGCACTACGTCGCCGACATCTCCCCCGTGGCGTCCACGGCGGTCGCCGCGGGCCTGGTGGGCCTGTTCGGGCAGCTGCTGTCCCGCTACCGGTTCGCCTCCGCGCTGCCGTACACGACCGCCGCGATCGGTCCGCTGCTGCCGGGTTCGGCGACGTACTTCGGTCTGCTGTCGATCGCGCAGAACAACGTCGACAAGGGACTCGTGTCGCTGGCCAAGGCGGTGTCGCTCGCCATGGCCATCGCGATCGGGGTGAACCTGGGGTCGGAGATCTCCCGGCTGTTCCTCAGGCTGCCGGGCGCCGGCAGCGCGGCCGGCCGCCGGGCCGCCAAGCGCACCAGGGGCTTCTGAGGGGAGCCCCGTCTAGGGGGCGCGGTAGCCGCCGTTGTCCGGGTACCGCGGGGCCTGGGTCCGGCCGTGGCCGCCGCCCCGCTGACCGCCGTAGGACTGCTGCTGACCGCCGTAGGACTGCTGCTGACCGCCGTAAGGCTGCTGCTGATCGTCATAGGGCTGCTGCGGGTACTGCCCGCCGTAGTACTGCTGGTCGTAGCCGCCGCCGTACTGCCGCTGCTCCTGCGGGTGGCCCTGGTCGCCGTACTGGTACGGCGACTCCTGATACGGCGACTCCTGGTACGGAGCGTCCTGGTACGGCGGCTCGATGCGGCGCAGGCGGGTCGTGGCGTCGTCCATGACCGGCTGCTGCTGGTACGGCTGCTGCTGATGAGCCTGCTGCTCGTGCGGCTGCTGCCGTGCCGGGGCCTCCGGCGCGTTCTTCGCCTTGGAGCGGGCCCGCAGGAACTCGATGGCGATCGGGACCACCGACACCAGGACGATCAGGATGAGGATCGCCTCGATGTTCTCCTTGACGAAGTCGATGTTGCCCAGCCAGGAGCCGAGCAGGGTCACGCCCGCGCCCCACAGGACGCCGCCGATCACGTTGAAGACCAGGAACGAGCGGTACCGCATGCCGCTGACGCCCGCGATGATCGGCGTGAACGTCCGCACCACGGGCACGAAGCGGGCCAGGACCAGGGACTTCGGGCCGTACTTCTCGAAGAACTCGTGCGCCTTGGCGACGTTCTCCTGTTTGAACAGGCGGGAGTCCGGGCGGTTGAAGAGCGAGGGACCGACCTTCTTGCCGAACATGTAGCCGGCCTGGTCGCCGAGGACCGCCGCGAGGCAGATCAGCGCGATCGCCGCCCACAGGGGGAAGTCCAGCTGGTGCGACGTGATCAGCAGACCGCAGGTGAACAACAGGGAGTCACCCGGCAGGAAGAAGCCGATGAGCAGGCCGGACTCGGCGAAGACGATGAGGAGCAGACCCCAGATGCCGAAGGTGTCGAGGAGGTAGTTCGGATCGAGCCAGCTCGGGCCGAGGGCAAGCGTCGTCACGGTTCCGGGCTCCTGAGGGGGTGAGGACGGACGGCGGCGGTTCGGCCTCCGTGGTTCTGCCGCACAAAGCTATCAACGGATGGTGTACGGCTCGGGTTCCACGGGGGCCGGAGGCACACGCCACCGATCGCTCCTCACCCTCCCCGGGGGCGGTCAGCCGGTCGCGGTGCGGCGGGCGGCGTTGGCGAGGATCGCGTCGCGCAGGTGCTCGGCGAGGCCCGGCCGCATGGAGTCGTAGTACGCCTTGAAGCGCTCGTCGGCGACGTACATCTCCGCGAAACACCGGTGCATCTCGTACGGCACCTCGAAGTACCACCTGCTGATGTGCTGCCGGTGTTCCTCGGCCAGGTCCATGGCCGCCTCGCCGGACGGCTGCTCACCCGCGGCCACCAGGGCGGCGTACCGCTCCTGCCAGTCGTCGACCTCGGCCCGGATCCGCTTCCAGTCCTCCTTGGTGTAGGACGCGGCGCGGCGCTGCGACTCCGCGTACGCCTCCGTGTTCCCCCAGCGCTGCTCGGCCTCCTCGGCGTACTGCTCGGGGTCCTTGTCGCCGAAGACCTCGAACCTCTCCTCGGGTGTGAGGTTGATCCCCATCTTGCGTGCCTCCATGGCGTGCTCCACGGCCGCGGCCATCTTCCGCAGCTTCTCGATCCGGGCGGTCAGCAGTTCGTGCTGGCGGCGCAGGTGCGCGCGCGGGTCCGCGGCCGGGTCGTCGAGCAGGGCCGCGACCTCCTCGAGCGGAAAGCCGAGCTCCCGGTAGAACAGGATCTGCTGCAGCCGGTCGAGGTCGGCGTCGCTGTAGCGCCGGTGGCCCGCGTGGCTGCGCTCGCCCGGAACGAGCAGGCCGATGTCGTCGTAGTGGTGCAGGGTGCGCACCGTCACTCCGGCGAAACCGGCGACCTGTCCCACGGTGTAGCTCACTTCCGCTCCCTTCTCGGTACGCACTCCACGGTCGGCCCTCACGTGACGTGAGGTGCAAGCCCGATTCTTCCCCGGTCCTCCACGGCCCTCCTCCGGATGTTGCGCACGCTTCGCCGCCTTTGTCCGCCTATCGTGAGCCCGTGGCCCAGGACACCGCGCGGCAGGCGCCCGCCGCCCGGGCGGCACCGCCGGCCCCGGCCCGCGCGCTGCTGCCGCTGATCCTGCCCGCGCTCGTCGTCGGTGTCGGCTCCAGCCTGCTGTATCTCCTGGTGAGCGGGGTGGCCGAGCGACTCCAGGGCGCGTTGTGGGGCGATCTGCCGGACGCGCTGGGCATCGGCCGCTACTCGGTGGTGTGGATGGTGGTCATGCTGACCGCGACCGGCGTCCTGGTGGGCCTGGTGGTGTGGAAGGTGCCGGGGCACGCGGGCCCGGACCCGGCCACGCTGAGCCTGTCGGCCGCCCCGCCGTCCGCGGCCGTGGTGCCGGGCCTGCTGCTGGCCACCATGCTGATGCTGGCGGGCGGTCCGAGTCTGGGCCCGGAGAACCCGATCATCATGGCGAACGCGGGCCTGGCGCTGTGGCTGGGCCGCGGGCTGCGGCCCGGGCTGCCGGGCACGCTGTGGCCGGCGCTGGCCGAGGCGGCGACGATCGGCGCGCTGTTCGGTACGCCCGTCGCCGCGGCGCTGGTGATCTCCGAGGCGCTGGCCGGGCGGCCGCTGAAGGGGGCGCTGTGGGACAGCCTCTTCGCGCCGCTGGCCGCGGGCGCCGCGGGCGCCATGACCACCGGCCTGGTCGCCCACCCGACGTTCGACCTGGGCCTGCCTCCCTTCGGGCCGCCCCGCTGGGGCGATGCCCTGGCGGTGCTGGTGATCGCCCCCGCGGGCGCGCTGCTCGGCCTCGCGGCCGTCCTCGCCTTCCCGTATGTGCACCGGGTCTTCGCCCGGCTCCGGCACCCGATGCTCGCGCTCCCGGCCGGCGGCCTGGTCCTGGGCCTGCTGGGGGCGGTGGGCGGGCACCTGACGCTGTTCAAGGGGCTCTCGGAGGTCGGGGAGCTGGCGCGGCATCCGGATGACCGGTCGGCGGGGCAGTTCGCGGCGATGGCGGTGGTGAAGCTGGCCGCGCTGCTCGTCGCCGCGTCCTGCGGCTTCCGCGGCGGCCGGATCTTCCCGTCCGTCTTCATCGGGGCCGCGCTCGGCCTCACCGCCCACGCCCTGGTGCCCGCCGTATCCCCCGCGCCGGCCGTGGCGGCGGGCGTGCTCGGCATGCTCCTAGCCATCACCCGGCAGGGCTGGGTGAGCCTGTTCACGGCCGCCGTCCTGGTCTCCTCGCCGACGGTCCTGTCCCTGCTGTGCCTCGCCTCGCTCCCGGCCTGGCTGCTGGTGACCGGCCGGCCGCAGATGCAGCTCCGGCCGGACGGGACGGCGGTGCGGTGAGCCGCGCGGTCACGCTCAGCGGTCGTCCTCCGGGTGCCGCTCCCCCGTCGCGTACGGGTTCTCCTGCCCCTCGGCCAGGACGCCGACGAACGGCTCACCCTCGCCCGCGAAGGTGTAGGCGCCGGCCTCGATGCGCTCGATCAGACCACGGGTCCAGGCGGCCTCGCCGTCGGCGGTGTGGACCCACATGTTCATGATCTCGCCGATGTGGCCGAGCTTCTCGGGTCCGTCCTCGGGCACGTAGTGCTCCGTGACGGAGTCGCGCCACCGGGCCAGGCTGTCCAGGCGCCGGCGCAGCAGCCCCACCACCTCGGCGCGTTCCAGATCGACCATGCAGCCGATCGCCGCGGAGAGCATGTCGATCCTGCGGTCACGCGCGACCAGGGCCTCGCGCAGCAGCCGGAGATACTCCTGGGTGCCCGCGTCGGTGATCTCGTACTCGACGCGCGGCGGGCCGCCCGCCGTGGACGGTGCGATCTCGTGCGCGTGCAGCAGTCCCTGTTTCGCCATCTGCTTCAGGGCGTGGTAGATCGAACCCGGCTTGGCGTTGGACCACTCGTGGGCGCCCCAGTACTCCAGGTCGTTGCGCACCTGGTAGCCGTGGGCGCGCCCGTGCTGGCGCACCGCGCCGAGCACGAGGAGACGGATCGCTGACATGCGCCCAGGCTATTGCCCGCGGGGCCGCCGCCTCGTCCCGGGCGTCAGCTCGTCCCGGGCGTCAGAACGGGAACCCGCTCCGTCCGTGCTGTACCGAGATCCACTTCACCGTGGTGAAGGCGTCCACCGTCGTCTCGCCGTTCAGGCGGCCGATACCGGAGTGCTTCTCACCGCCGAAGGGGACCAGCGGCTCGTCGTGGACGGTGCCGTCGTTCACATGGAACATGCCGGTGTCGATCCGCCGGGCGAAGGCTACGCCGCGCTCGACGTCCGCCGTGTGCACGGCGCCGCTGAGCCCGTACGGGGTGTCGTTGACGATGCGGACCGCCTCCTCCTCGCCGTCGAAGGGGATGAGGAAGGCGACCGGCCCGAAGACCTCCTGGCGGAGCAGGGCCGAGCCGGCCGGCACGTCCGTGAGGACGGAGGGCGAGACCAGGTTGCCGGAGGTGGTGCCGCGCACCAGGGCCGTGGCGCCCTCGGCGAGCGCCTGCTCGACGGCGGCCGACACGTCGTTCGCCTGGGTGGAGTTGATGAGCGGGCCGATGACGGTCCGGGGGTCGCGCGGGTCGCCGACCTTGAGCGACGTCACCTTGGTGACGAACTTCCGCGTGAACTCCTCGGCGACCGAGCGGTCCACCAGAACGCGGTTCGCCGCCATGCAGACCTGGCCCTGGTGGACGTACCTGCTGAAGACGGCAGCGTCGACCGCGTAGTCGAGGTCGGCGTCGTCCAGGACCACGATCGCGCTGTTTCCGCCCAGTTCGAGGACCGAGCGCTTGAAGTGCGCGGCGCAGACGGTGGCGACGTGCCGGCCGATCCCGTCGGAGCCGGTGAAGGAGATCACCTTGGGCACCGGGTGCTCCAGGAAGGCGTCGCCTATCTCCGCTATGTCCGTGACGACGACGTTGAGCACGCCGCCCGGCAGCCCCGCGTCCTCGAAGATCTTCGCGACCAGGGTGCCGCCTGCGATCGGGGTGTCCTGGTGCGGCTTGAGCACCACGGCGTTGCCGAGCGCGAGGGCCGGCGCGACCGACTTGAGCGACAGCAGGAAGGGGAAGTTGAACGGGCTGATCACGCCCACGACCCCGACCGGAACGCGGTAGACGCGGTTCTCCTTGCCCTCGCCCGGCGAGGGGAGGATCTGTCCCTCGGGGCGCAGCGCCAGCCGGATCGACTCGCGCAGGAACTCCTTGACCAGGTGGAGCTCGAAGCCGGCCTTGAGGTGGGTGCCGCCCAGCTCGGCGATGATCACCTCGGTGATCTCCCGCTCGCGCTCCTCGACCAGCCGCAGCGCCTTCTCCAGAACCGCGCGGCGGGCGTAGGGGTTGGTCGCGGCCCATTCCTTCTGGGCGCGAGCGGCGCTGCTGTAGGCCTGGTCCACCTCGTCGGCCGTGGCGATGGTGATCGAGGCCAGCTTCTCGTCGTCGTACGGGTTGAAGTCGATGATGTCCCAGGAGCCGGTGCCCGGGCGCCACTCGCCGTCGATGTACTGCTGGGCCAGGTCGGTGAAGTAGGACGACATGTGATCCCTCGAATCCCGGGCGCGTCTCACTGATGCGACGTCATCGTACGTGCGAACGAGGCGAGTTGCCCGGGTACTACGAGAGCTGAAGCAGACCGCGCAGCAGGTCGCGGCTCTCGTCCGGCCCCGGACTGTCCTGCTGGAGTTCCTTCAGTGCCTTCTCGTACTGGGCGACGTCCTCGCGTTTGTCCAGGTAGAGGGCGCTGGTCAGCTGCTCCATGTAGACGACGTCCGACAGGTCGGACTCGGGGAAGCTGAGAATGGTGAAGGCGCCCGACTCGCCGGCGTGCCCGCCCATGCTGAACGGCATGACCTGCAGCCGTACGTTGGACCGCTCGGAAATGTCGATGAGGTGCTGCAACTGGCCGCGCATCACCTCGCGGTCGCCGTACGGGCGGCGCAGGGCCGCCTCGTCCAGGACGATGTGCAGCTCCGGCGCGTTCTCGGAGACGAGGTGCTTCTGGCGCTCCAGGCGCAGCGCCACCCGCCGCTCCACGTCGGCCTCGCTCGCCCCCTGCATGCCGCGCCGGACCACCGCGCGGGCGTACGCCTCGGTCTGCAGCAGACCGTGCACGAACTGCACCTCGTAGACGCGGATCGCCGACGCCGCGCCCTCCAGGCCCACATAGGTGGGGAACCAGCTGGGCAGGACGTCGGTGTAACTGTGCCACCAGCCCGCCACGTTGGCTTCCCTGGCGAGCGAGAGAAGCGAGGTGCGCTCCGCCTCGTCCGAGATGCCGTACAGGGTCAACAGGTCTTCCACATCACGCGTTTTGAAGCTCACCCGGCCCAACTCCATCCGGCTGATCTTCGACTCGGAGGCGCGGATCGAGTACCCCGCCGCCTCACGCGTGATCCCCCGTGCCTCGCGCAGCCGCCTGAGTTGCGAGCCGAGCAGCATGCGCCGCACCACCGATCCGGGCTCTCCCGCGCTCACGTTCGCCAGCCTCCCCAACCGTCTTCAGGGGCCGCAGTCTGCCACTAAATCACTCCGAGCAGTACTCGTGCGATTACGGAAACGGAAAGAGATCAAAGAAAACGCGCAGCCGGAGGCAAGAAGGAGTCATGCGGCGGACGAGAAGATGGCGGAAAAAATGGCCAGTAAGCGGTACGGGAGGGTCCAATTCGGTCCCGTGCACGTGCATCTGCCCTTGCATCTGCTGTGCGCATCCGAAACCATGGTCCCCGCGCCACCGCTGCATCGCCACGACCACAGCATCGCAACGACCGCGATTTTCCGGGAGTGCCTCGCATGGGGACGAATGGATCGACCATGCTCGAGCCGTTACGGCAGGGCCTTCCGCCGCTGGACCCCGCGGCCGTGTCCGACGCCGCCTCCTGTGCCCTTCCGGCCCGCTACGAGGCCGTGCGCGAGGCCAGGCGCTTCACCCGGAGAACGCTCGACCAGTGGGAACTGGGCGACCGCTTCGACGACGTCTGCCTGGTGGTCTCCGAACTGGTCACCAACGCCCTGCGGCACGCGCTGCCGGCCACGTCGGCCGCGCGCGGGTGCGAACAGGGAACGTTCGGGCAGGGTTCGCCGGTGCGGCTGCACCTGATGCACTGGACCGAGCGGCTGGTGTGCGCCGTGCGCGACCCCAGCCAGGACAGCCCGGTGGCCCGCGACACGGACGACTTCTCCGCCGAGTCGGGGCGCGGACTGTTCCTCGTCGACTCCTTCAGCGACAGCTGGGGCTGGCACCCGCTGGCCGGCACCCTGGGCGGCAAGGTCGTCTGGGCGCTGTTCCGACTCCAACCCCGCGACTGAGCAACCGCGGCGCTTTCCGACGCCGCGGTTCTACGCGCGTTACGTGCCATCGACCGACCGTCACCGCGGGCGAGCCCTGTGGGTGACGGCGTATCCGGCCTGCCGTCAGGGCCTCAGCCCGTCGGCAGCGGACGTCACCCTGCTATCAGATGGTCGAACTCGCCGTCCTTGACGCCCAGGAGCATCGCCTCGATCTCCGCGCGCGTATAGACGAGCGCCGGGCCGTCGGGAAAGCGCGAGTTGCGCACGGCCACGTCTCCGCCCGGCAGCCGCGCGAACTCCACGCAGGAGCCCTGCGAATTGCTGTGCCGGCTCTTCTGCCAGGCCACATCGCGCAGCAGCGTGGCCGCCATGCCGTTGTACACGTCGTACTCCTCGTACACGCCCTCAACGTCGTGGTCCACAGGTCGCTCCCCGGTGGTGCACTGGCTGGTGTGGCCATTGATGCATCGGTCAACTGACCCGGATCATAACCTTGTTCATGTGCACTTGCATGAGCAGATGCACGTGCACGCGGAGTGTTTCAGCGGTTACAGCTTTGACGACCGCTTTACCGAACCTGTTTCAGCGCCTGCCCCGGAACCACCAGGACATGCGCTCGCAGGCCCCCGTTCATGATCTTCGGCACCGCGGTCCGCGCGAGTTCGTCCGAATCGAATCCCTCGTGCACAGGAAAGGACGCAGACCGCGCCCTTCTTGTTCCAGTGTTCGTGTGAGAGTCCGATGGACGGGAAGTTCTCGCCCGCCGCCCGCTGTGACTCCTGGTAACTTGCTGTGGTGGTATGGCCGTGGCGCGGCCGGCCGGTTCCAGGTTGGGGGCTTGGGGTGACCACGGTGAACACAACGGCCAGGGCGGCGCGGATCGTAGCCGCCGGACTGCTCGGCGCGCTGGCGCTGACCGCGTGCGACAGCGGGTCGGGGTCCGGATCCGGCTCGGGATCGGGGTCCGGATCGGGGCCCGGCTCCGGGGCCTCCGCGACCCCCGGTGCCTCCTCGTCCGCGACCGATGACGACAGCGGCGGGACGAACGGCACGGGCGGCGGCGGGGGTTCGACGGCCGAGGGCGGTGGGCTGACCGGCAGTTGGCTCGCCACCACCGACGGCAAGGCGGTGGTCCTGATGGTCACCGGTGACGAGGTGGCACTGTTCTCCACCGACCGGACCACGTGCACGGGAACCGCGAGCGAGGAGTCCGGCAAGAACGTGATCCACCTCCGCGACTGCAAGGCGCGGACGACGGGCACGGTGGACTCCGTCAACAAGACCACGCTCCGGGTGACCTGGGAGGGTGGTCTCGGCAAGGAGACGTACACCCGGTCCGAGGGCGCGACGCTACCGTCGGGGCTGCCCACGGCGAGCCTCCGCTCCTGACGTACACGCAAGGCCGGTGGCGGGACGGGCAACCGTGCCGCCCGCTCGTACGTGATGATCCTTGAGCATCGTCACGACCCAAGGAACCAGCTCATGCGCGCCATTCCGATCACCGTCACCGCTCTCGCCGCCGCCCTCCTGCTCACCGCCTGCGACAGCGGCGGCAGCGACGGCGGCAGCAGCGACACCGGGAGCAAGAACACCGACTCCACCGCCTGCCGCATCGACCAGGTCGGGTTGCAGGTCGGCCCCGCCAACGCCGCGCCCGCCGCCGGGGACACCGGCAACGTACCGGTCACGCTCACCAACCAGGGCGCCCGCTGCACCCTGGACGGCTTCCCGGGCGTCACCCTGTCCGCGGGGAGCACCTCCGCGGCTGTGGCACAGGACAAGACGGGCGCCCCGCGGAAGCTGACCCTGGCCAAGGGCGACACGGCGACCTTCACCCTGACCTACGTCCGGGGCAAGGAGGGCGACGGCAAGAGCCTGGCGGCGACCTCGCTGAAGATCGGCCTGCCGGGCGCGGCGGCCGAGCCCCGGAGCTTCACGTGGTCGTTCGGCCCCGTGCAGGGCAAGCAGGCCGCGAGCGACCCGGACGCATCGGTGACGGCCTTCCAGCAGGCCGGGGACTGAGCCGTCCCCGGCGGCCGGGGCGCCTCGGGAGCGGGCTCAGCCCCGCGGGCGGCGGGGCTCGGGAGCGGGCTCAGCCCCGCGGGCGGCGCGGTTCGGAAGCGGGCTCAGCCCCGCGGGCGGCGGGGCTCGGGAACGGGCTCAGCCCCGCGGGCGGCGCGGTTCGGAAGCGGGCTCAGCCCCGCGGGCGGCGGGGCTCGGGAGCGGGCTCAGCTCAGCGGGCGGCGCGGTTCCACCTGTGCCCGGTCCGCCGCCTGGGCTCCCTCCGTCCAGCCCGCCGCGTCGCTCACCCCGCGCAGACGGGTGGTGGTCGTCTCCGGGAACATGCGCTCCAGGCGGTCGGTGACCGCGACGTCCCGGGTGGCCAGGACGGGGAGGAGGTCCTCGGTCACCTGGGTCCTGGCGGCGGCCTCGAGCCGGGTGCCGATGCGGTGGGCGTAGGCGGCGAGGAAGGACTGCCGGAAGGTCTTGGTCCGCTTGCGCCCGCCCGCTCGCTGAGCCGCCTCCGCCCTGGTCATCGCGGTCGTGGCCTGGACGAGCAGTGAGGTGTAGAGCAGCTCGACCGCCTCCAGGTCGCCCTCGAAGCCGACGACGGTGGAGAAGCCGAGGGCCTCGTTCCACACGGCACGGCAGTGGTTCGCGGTGGCGACGGCGTCCAGCAGCACCGCCTTGGTCTGCTCGTACGGCGGCTCCACACCGATCCGGCAGGCGCCGGGGGCTTCGGGGGACGGGGCCCGGGCGGCGAGCAGCGCCTCGTCGACGCTGTGCCGGGCCATCAGCTCCTGCGCCTTCGCGCTCAGCGCCTCGGCCTCCTCCGGGTAGCCGGTCGCCTCCGCCTTGGCGAGCAGCGCCCGGATCCGGCCCAGCATGCGCGAGACGCCGTCGCCGCGCCGGGCGGCGGACGCGGGACCCGCGGAGGCGTCCAGGCTCTCGAGCGTGTCCAGGCTCTCGAGCGTGGGCAGCCGCAGCAGCAGGCGGTACAGCTCCAGCACGGTGGTGGCGTACGAGAAGCGGTCGGTACGGGGCGGTTCCGCGCGCGTCAGCTCGTCCAGCTGGGCGGCCCAGCGCCGGCCGCGCGGGCGGTCACCGGCGGACTGCGCGCGGATCAGCGCCGCCACGAGCCGTACGTGGGCCTCGTCGAGCTCCCGGCGCACGATCCGTACGACATCGGCAGGCTGCCAGCCGCGCCGCCAGGCGGTCGCGACGAACTCCTCGCCGCGCCGGGACAGTTCGGGGTCCGCGGCGGGGTCGGCCGCGAGCAGGGAGGCGCCCGTGTCGAGGGCGTCGTCGTGGCCGGCGCTCGGGGTGGCGGAGTAGAGGGCGGCCGTGAAGGCGCGCTTGACGGTCGTGGACGTGCTCACACCTCGATCGTGTCATGGGGGGTGCGCCGGTTCGTCCACACCCTGTGGACAGTGGACCGGCACGGCCGGGCCCGGCGGTCGGCTCGCGGCGCCCGGCCACGCCGTACGCACCCGTACCGCCCCCGAAATTCGCTCGCCCCCGGCGTCGGCGGCGCCAAGCATGGCAGTCATGGTCGACACATCCCTCTACGCGGCGTTCCTCGTCGCCGCCTTCGTCCTCTGCGTCACACCGGGCCCCGACATGATGTTCATCGTCGCGATGGGCGGCCGCGGCGGCCCCGCGACCGGGGTGCTGGCCGCGCTGGGCGTGGCCTGCGCGATGTTCGTGCACACGGTGGCCGCCGCGCTCGGCCTCTCGGCGCTGTTCACGGCACTGCCGACGCTGTACCACGCCCTGCGCTGGGCGGGCGCGGCCTATCTGCTGTACCTCGCGGTCAAGGCGTTCCGGAGCCACGGGGGCCCGGTCGAGGCGGACGGGACGAGCGGCGCGGGGCGGCGGCGGGCCTTCTGGCGGGGGGCCGTCACCAATCTCCTCAATCCGAAGGTGATTCTCTTCAACGTCTCCTTCCTGCCCCAGTTCGTGAGCCCCGAACTGGGCCATGTGCGCGAGCAGTTCCTGCTCCTGGGGTCCACGATCACGGTCATGGGCTTCCTGGTGGACGGCTCGGTCGGCCTGCTCTCCGGGAAGCTCTCCGCCCTGCTGCGGCGCAGCCGCCGGGTGGCGCGGGGACTGGACATCTTCAGCGGGACGGTGTTCGCGGGACTGGCGGTGCGGCTCGCGGCGGCGCCCAAGCAGGAGGTCACGAGGTGATCGTCAACTCCGGGTTGACAGTCCTCTGGTGTCAACCTACGGTTGACATATGAAGACGAACCCCACCACGGCGACGATCCGTCTCGACGACCTCATCGCGGCCATCAAGAAGGCGCACGCCGAACCGCTCGACCAGCTCCAGGACGCGGTCATCGCCGCCGACCACCTGGGCGACGTGGCCGACCACCTGATCGGCCACTTCGTGGACCAGGCACGGCGCTCCGGCGCGTCCTGGACCGACATCGGCAAGAGCATGGGCGTCACCCGGCAGGCGGCCCAGAAGCGCTTCGTGCCCAAGGAGTCGACCGACCTCGACCCCAGCCAGGGCTTCAGCCGCTACACCGTGCGCGCCCGGAACGTGGTCGTCTCCGCGCACAGCAAGGCCAAGGACGCCCACAGCGCCGAGGGCCTGCCCGCGCACCTGGTCCTCGGCCTGCTCGCCGAGCCGGAGGCCCTCGCCGCGAAGGCGATCACCGCGCAGGGTGTCTCGCTCGACGCCGTCGAAGAGGCCGCCACCGCCGCGCTCCCGCCCGCCGCCGCCGACGCGCCCGAGCTCGTCCCGTACGGCTCCGACGCCAAGAAGGTCCTGGAACTCACCTTCCGCGAGGCCCTCCGTCTCGGCCACAACTACATCGGCACCGAGCACATCCTGCTGGCCCTGCTGGAGCACGAGAACGGCCACGGCGTCCTCAGCGGCCTCGGCATCGACAAGGCCACGAGCGAGCGGTACATCGCGGAGGCGATCGAGGAGCTGATCAAGCAGAAGGAGGAGCTCGACAAGCTGCAGGACTGAAACCGCAGGCCGAGGGGCCGTTGTCAGTGCCGCCTGCGACACTCGCGACATGACCGACCGGTGGGCCCTGGCTCCGGCCGAGGACGGTGGCGCGGAGCTCGCCCCCCTCGGCCCGGACGGGCTGCCCGCCGGGCCGGTGCGCGAGGAGGCGGACCTCGCCGAGGCCGTCCGGAGCAGGCCGGACGTCACGCGGTGGGTGTGGCGGTCCACCGCCGAGGTCTATCCGCGTCTGCTCGCCGCGGGGGTGCGTGTGGAGCGGTGCTACGACATCGAGGACGCCGAGACGCTCCTCCTCGGCCACGAGGGGCGCCACGGCGAGCCCCGTTCGGCGGCCGCCGCCCTGGCCCGGCTGCGCGGCGGCCCCGTACCGCCGGATCCGCCGCAGCGGTCCGCCGCGCCCGGCGCGCAGTCCTCGCTCTTCGAGCCGCGGGGCGCACGTCTGCCGCTGGCGGACCTGCTCGCGGTCTACGCCGAGCAACAGCGGCGGCACGAGCGGACCGCGCACCCCGACCGCATGCGTCTGCTGACCGCCGCCGAGTCGGCGGGCATGCTGGTGGCGGCCGAGATGAACCGGGCGGGCCTGCCCTGGAGCGCGGACGTGCACCGCGGCGTGCTGCACGAGCTGCTCGGCGAGCGGTACGCGGGCGGCGGGGAGCCGCGTCGCCTGGCCGAGCTCGCCGACGAGGTGTCCGCCGCCTTCGGCCGCCGGGTCCGCCCCGATCTGCCCGCCGACGTCGTCAAGGCCTTCGCGCGGGCCGGGATCAAGGTCGGTTCCACCCGCCGGTGGGAGATCGAGTCCGTCGACCACCCGGCGGTGGAGCCCCTGCTGGAGTACAAGAAGCTGTACCGGATCTGGGTCGCGCACGGGTGGTCGTGGCTTCAGGACTGGGTGCGGGACGGGCGGTTCCGGCCGGAGTTCCTCGCGGGCGGCACGGTCACCGGGCGCTGGGTGACCAACGGCGGCGGCGCGTTGCAGATACCCAAGGTGATCCGGCGGGCGGTGGTCGCCGATCCCGGCTGGCGGCTGGTCGTCGCCGACGCCGACCAGATGGAGCCACGCGTGCTGGCGGCCATCTCCCGCGATCCCGGGCTGATGGAGGTGGCCGGCCGGGAGAGCGACCTGTACCAGTCGGTGTCCGACCGTGCCTTCTCCGGCGACCGCGCCCAGGCCAAACTCGCCGTGCTCGGCGCGGTCTACGGCCAGACCTCCGGCGACGGCCTGAAGAACCTGGCCGCCCTCAGACGCCGCTTCCCCCGCGCGGTGGCCTATGTCGACGAGGCGGCGCGGGCCGGCGAGGAGGGCCGGCTGGTGCGGACCTGGCTGGGGCGGACGTGCCCGCCGGCGGCCGGGACGGCCGAGGACGCGACCGAGGAGGCGGGCCTCCCCCAGGACGACCCGGCCGGGCCGCCCGCCGAAGGGCTCACCGGACGCTCCGCCGACCAGGGCTGGATGCCTGGGTACGCCTCCGGCAACTCCCGCGCCCGCGGCCGCTTCGCGCGCAACTTCGTGGTGCAGGGCAGCGCCGCCGACTGGGCCCTGCTCCTGCTCGCCGCGCTGCGCCGCACCTGCCGGGACATGGCGGCCGAGCTCGTCTTCTTCCAGCACGACGAGGTGATCGTGCACTGCCCGCGGGACGAGGCCGACACGGTGGTCGAGGCCATCCGGGAGGCGGCGGAGCTGGCGGGACGCCTCACCTTCGGTGAGACACCGGTGCGGTTCCCGTTCACGACGGCGGTGGTGGAGTGCTACGCGGACGCCAAGTGACGGCCGCGGCGCCCCTACCGACCGCCGTCCCGGCACCGCGGGATCAGCGTGCGTCCGGCATAGCGGGATCAGCGTGCGCCCGGCGGCGCTAGATCAGTGGGCGTGCGGCGGGGGGTCGGCGTGCCCACGGCGGGTCGGCCTGCGCCCTACCGTGGGTCGGCGAGCAGCTGCCGCAGCTCGCCCGTCACCGCCTTCTCGTCCGTGCCGTCCAGGGCGGCGAGCGCCGTGCGCCACTGCGCGTACGCCTCCTCGGTACGGCCCTGCTCCCGCAGCAGGAGCCCGTGCTGGTGGCGGGCGAGACCGCCCGTGTAGCGGTCGGCGCGGGCGTCGGCGCGGCACAGCAGCTCGGCGCACTCGCGGTGGGCGCGTTCGGTGTGGCCCAGTTGACGGAGCGCGCGGACCAGTCCGAGCCGCGTCTGGGACTCGCCGTGCCAGTCGCCGTGCCCGCCGAGGATGCGCAGACTCTCCTCGAAGTGCCGGGCGGCGGCGGCCGGTTCACCGAGGGCGAGATGGGCGTAGCCGATGTTGCAGTGCGCGGTGTGCTGGACGATGACGGCACCGATCGCGTCGCCGATGGCGAGCGAACGCCGGTGCTGCTCGATGGCGGCGCGCGGATCGGTGTGCTCGTAGAGGTTGCCGAGGTGGCTGTGGGTGACGGCCTCGCCGTAAGGGTCGTTGAGCTGTCGCGAGTACCCCAGGCTCTGCCGCAGCGCCCGCCCGGACTCGGCGTACCGGCCCAGCCCTTCGAGGAGCAGCCCGCGGTTGTTGAGGCCGCGCCGGATCCGTGAGGCGACGCCGAGCCGCCGCCAGATCGCGAGCGAGCCGTCGTTGAGGGCGAGGGCGTCGCTGTGCCGGCCGGTCAGGAAGTGCAGCCCGGCCAGATCGCTCAGCGCGTACGCCTCGGCCGCCTCGTCCCCCAGCCGGCGCGCCACGGCGAGCGCGGCCCGCCCGAGCGCCTCCATCTCGGCGACACGCCCGCTGCGCTGGACGTAGGGGAAGAAGAGGCGCAGGAGGCGGGAGAGGTACGCGTCCCGTCGCCCGCCTCCCGGGTCGGTGCCGGCGTAGCGCTCGGCCAGCGCGACGACGTTCGCCAGCTCCCCGCGCCCCCATTCGGCGGCCTCCCCGGCGGATCCGAAGGACGGCACGGCGAGGACCCCGGCGGCGTCCGCGGAGGGTTCGGACACAGTGGGACGGCGGCGGTCGTCCCGTTCATGACCGGGCTCGACGACCGCGGCGAGCACCCGCTCCGCCACGGCCGCGTACCAGCGCAAGGCGACTTCTACGACGTCCATCGCGTCCGCCACGTAAGCCGCGTCAGCCGCGTCAGCCACGTCCATCGCGTCCGCCATGCCCGTCGCCTCGGACGCGTCCCCCGCGTCCCCCGCGTCCGCCGCATCCCCCGCGTACGCCGTGCCCCGACCCCGCACCCTCTGGGCGCCCGCACCGCCGCCCGCGGCGGGACGTCCGGCGGCACACGCCTCGGGCGTCGCCAGTTCGCGGGCGAAGTCGCGTACCAGGTCGTGCGGGGCGTAGCGGCCAAGTGCCGTCTCCTCCAGGAGGGCCACGTCGACGAGGCGGTCCAGGGCGGCCTCGGCACGGTGCTCGTCGGTGCCCGTGAGGGCGGCGAGCAGGGGTGCGCCGTAGGCGGGCAGATCGAGGGCGCCGATGCGGCGCAGGGCGAGCGCCGCGTCGCGGTCCGCCTCGCGTTCGGAGGCGGCGAGCGCGTCGTGGGCGACGGCCAGGGAACGCCGCACGCTGAGGTCGTCGTACTCCAGGTGGCGCAACCGCCCTTCGGTGGCGGTCAGTTGACCGGCCAGCGCGTCCGGGGTGAGGGCGCGCCGGGCGGCCAGCCGGGCGGCGACGACGCGCAGGGCGAGCGGGAGGCGGCCGGTGAGTTCGACGAGCGGGTGCCCCGCGTCGAGGCCGTCCCGGTCGTCGCGCCCGGAGACCGCCCGCAGCAGGGCCGCGCTGTCGGGCGCGGACAGCGGCGTGAGCGGGAAGCGGCGGGCGCCGTCGAGGGCGGTCAGCGGGGAGCGGCTGGTCACGATCACCGCGCAGCCGACGCCGGCCGGCAGCAGCGGCCGTATCTGCGCGGCGCTCCCGGCGTCGTCCAGCACCAGCAGGGTGCGCGTCGGCGCGAGCAGGGAGCGGAGCAACGCGGCGGCCGCGTCCGGGTGTTCGGGCACGTGGCGCGGCTCGGTCCCCAGGTCGAGGAGGAGGGAGCGCAGGGCGTGTTCCGGGGCGAGCGGGGTCATGCCGGGCGTGGCGCCGTGCAGGTTGACGTAGAGCTGCCCATCAGGGAAACGTTTCACCAGGCCATGGGCCACATGCAGCGCGAGCGCGCTCTTGCCGACGCCGGCCATGCCACTGAGGACGACGAGCGGACTGCCGCCCCCCTCGCCGTGCTCCGCGGCCAGCGCCCTGCGCACGGCGGGCAGGACGTCGTCCCGCCCGGTGAAGTGGGCGGGCGGGGGCGGTAGTTGCGCGGGGCGCGGCGGCTGCGGGGCGTCCTCGGGCGGTGCTGCCGGTCCGGCGGGGCCTTCGACGCTGTCGCCCTGCTCGTCCCCGGCACCCCTGAGCACGTCGAGATGGGCCTCCCGCACGGCGGGCCCCGGCTCGACGCCGAGTTCCTCGATCAGCCGGGCGCGAAGGTCGCGGTGGACGGCCAGCGCCTCCGCCTGCCGGCCGGTGCGGTGCAGGGCGAGCATGAGCTGACGGTGGTACGCCTCGCGCAGCGGATGCTCGGCGGCCAGCGCCGCCAGTTCCGGTACGAGTCCGGAGGGCCGGGTGCCGCCGAGGCCCAGTTCGGCGTCGTAGCGCCACTCCAGGAGCAGCAGTCGCGCCTCCTCCAGGCGCTGCACCAGGGCGTACCCGCCGAGGCCGGCCGGCAGGCCGCTGAGCGGCGTGCCCCGCCACAGCGCGAGCGCGTCCGCGCAGACGCGCGCCGTCCGTGCCCACTCCCCGCCGGCGTGCGCGGCACGCGCCTGCGCGACCAGCGCCTCGAAGAGATGGAGGTCCAGCTCTCCCCGCCCGACCCGCAGCAGATAGCCGGGCGGTACGGCGCGCAGCCGCTCGGGGTCGTCGAGGAGCCGGCGCAACCGGGCCACGTGGTTGTGCAGCGAGGCCCGCGCGGAGGCCGGCGGCGCCGCGCCCCACAGCGCCTCCTCCAGCGACTCGACGGAGACGACCCGCCCGGCCTCCAGCAGCAGTGCGGCGAGCAGGGAGCGGACCTTGGGACTGCCGATGGGACGAACGGCGTGCTCGCCGGGGGCGGGCTCGTACACGACCGGCGGTCCCAGCAGCCCGAACCGCAGCTCGCCGCGCATCACACCGTCCGTTCACTGCCTCTCCGAGCGACCTCGGCCGCTCCTCTCCGCCAGGAGAACACCGGCCCCATGTTAGCGATCTGTTGGCCGGACCTGATGTGATCATTTCATCGGATCGGGGCCCGACCGGCGCGCGCACGGGGTGCGCAACTCGGGGGAGTGTCGCCGTCGGCCTGGTCCGTGGACGCGAGGGGCCCCGGTCGGCGGAGGTGAACGACCGGGGCCCCGCCCGCGCCCGATCGGGTGCCCGCGCCCGGTCGGGTGCCCGCGCCCGGTCGGGTGCCCGCGCCCGGTCGGGTGCCCGCGCCCGGTCGGGTGTCTCGCGGTCAGACGACCGGTGGCCGCCCGAGCCGGGTGAGCCGCCACACGGTACGCCAGCGCATGGGCCGGCGCTCCCCCGCCGGCCGTCGCAGCCCCTCCACGAATCCGCCCGCCCAGGCGCGCAAGCCCGCGAGCGACCGGGTCCGTACGAGGGTCAGGAGTGTCCACACCCCCAGGTGCACCGGAACGAGGACGAGCGGAAGCCTCCGGCGGGCCAGCCAGACCCGGTTGCGGGCGGTGACCCGGTGGTAGATCGCGTGCCGGGCGGGCGAGGTCTTCGGGTGCCGCAGCAGCAGTTCGGGCGCGTAGAGGATCTTCCATCCGGCGTCGGCGGCGCGCCAGGCCAGGTCGGTCTCCTCGTGCGCGAAGAAGAACTCCGCGGGCCAGTCGCCCGTCTGTTCGAGCATCGTCATCCGCAGGGCGTGCCCGCCGCCGAGGAACCCGGTGACGTACCCGCCCCGCATCGGATCACGGGCGCCGACCCGCGGCACGTGCCGCTGCTGGGTCTCGCCGTGCTCGTCGGCGATGCGGAAACCGACGATGCCGAGGCGCGGATCGGCGGCGTACAGGTCCCGTACGCGCCGCAGCACGTCGGCGTCGACCAGCAGCCCGTCGTCGTCGAGTTCCACGACCACGTCCACGTCGCCGAACGCGCGCAGCCGGGCGAGGGCGACATTGCGCCCGCCGGGGCAGCCGAGGTTGTCGTCGACGTCGATGACGGTGACCTCGCCGGGCAGGGCGAGCCGGCGGGCGAACTCGGGCAGCCGGCAGCCGTTGCCGACGATCACGATGCGGGCGGGCGCGAGATCCTGCTCGGCCACGGACTCCAGCAGGGCGTCGACCTCGGCGGGCCGGTTGCCCATGGTCACGACGGCGACGGCGATCCTCGGTCCGGCCGCGAACCCACCGGTACCCGGATCCGCCGGTCCCCCCACCGGCACGACCGCTTCTCCCGGCTGCCCGGGTTCCCTCATGGTCCCTCACTCCATCCGGCGACGTCGGGCGTCCATGCTGCCACCGCCCGGCGTCTCGCGTTCACCGAGATGTCGCCTCGGATCCGCCGGTCGTCCCGGCGCCGAATCGCCGGGCGACGCGAGGCAGAGGCCTCGCACGGCAGAGGCCTCGCACGGCAGAGGCCACGCACCGCAGAGGCCACGCACCGCAGAGGCCACGCACGGCAGAGGCGACGCGAGACGGAGGCGACGCGCGAGAGAGAATCGCCAGGCGACCCGAGGGAGAGAACAGACATGCGACTGCGCTGTGCCGTGCTCGACGACTTCCAGAACGCCGCGACCACCGCCGCCGACTGGTCCCCGCTGGCGGACCGGGTGGAAGTGGTCCCCTACGCCGAACACTTCGCCACCGAGGACGCGCTGGCCTCGGCGCTCGAGGACGCCGACATCGTGGTGACCCTGCGCGAACGGGTCCGCTTCCCCGCCTCACTCCTGGACCGGCTCCCACGGCTGAAGCTGCTGGTCGCCTCCGGCATGCGCAACTCGGCGATCGACTACGCCGCCGCGCGCGCCAACGGCGTGACCGTGTGCGGCACCGAGAGCTCCTCGACCCCACCGGTGGAGCTCACCTGGGCCCTGCTGCTGGGCCTCGCCCGCGGCATCGTGCAGGAGAACGGCGCCCTGCGCTCCGGCGGCCCCTGGCAGTCCACCGTGGGCGCCGACCTGCACGGCCGCCGCCTCGGCCTGCTGGGACTGGGCAAGATCGGCAGCCGGGTCGCCCGGGTCGGCCTCGCCTTCGGCATGGAGGTCACGGCATGGAGCCAGAACCTGACGAAGGAACGGACGGACGAGGTGGGCGTGACCCTCGCCCCCGCCAAGGGAGCCCTTCTCTCGACCGCGGACTTCGTCTCGGTGCACCTGGCTCTGAGCGACCGCACCCGCGGCCTGCTCGCCGCCCCCGAACTGGCCCTCATGAAGCGGACGGCATACCTGGTCAACACCTCACGTGCCGCGATCGTCGACCAGGACGCCCTGCTCACCGCCCTCCACGAGGGGCGTATCGCCGGCGCGGGCGTCGACGTCTTCGACACCGAACCGCTGCCCGCGGACCACCCCATGCGCACCGCCCCACGCCTGCTGGCCACCCCGCACCTGGGCTACGTCTCCCGCGCGAACTACGAGCGCTACTACGGCCAGGCGGTCGAGGCCATCGAGGCGTACCTGAACGGCGCCCCGATACGGCTGCTGCCACGGGCGTGAACACGAGCCCTGCCGCAGGCTCGAGCACACGCGCCGCCGAAAGCTCCGGCGGCGCTCGGGATCACGCGGGTCCGACGCCCATCCGCACGTTCGTCTCCTGGCCCCCGCACTCGTCGCCCTTGAGGTGGCTCCGGCCGCGCAGCGACGCGGTCGGCCTCGGGCCACGCGCCGGGGCGACACCTCCGAGGGCCAGCACCGTGGAGACGGCCAGCCCGCCCAGGACCAGCGGCACCGGCATCCGGGAGCCTGGCTCGAGGGACGTCGCCGCTTCCCGGTCGTCTTGGTCGTCTTGGTCGTCTCGGTCGTCTCGGCCGTCTCGGTCGTCTCGGTCGCCCCGGCCCCTCCGGCGCCGCCGGAGCAGGAGCCGGCCGGCCAGGCTCAGCAGCTGCCACAGGACGAGCACGGCGCCGGCCAGCGGCAGCAGCAGGAACAGGATCTGGACGGCGGCGGAGGCCACCGCCAGGACCGGAGTGCCGCCCGCGGCCGCGCCCGCGACCAGGGAGACGACGGTGTACCAGGCGGTGGTCGCCAGCTCGGGCATCCGCACGACGACGACGCCGAGCTGGATCGCCAGCACCGGCAGCACGGTCAGCACCCAGGCGGTGATCACGAGCTGCGGCCACCGCTTGAGGGCGTCGAGCCTCCGGTCCGGCGGCCGCCTCAGAACGGCCCGCTTGAGGATCGGGCCGATGTACTTGAAGAGGTCGGGGATGCCGACGAGGTCCGCGATGATGTAGTACCCGTCGAAGCGGAGCGTGGGCAGCAGCTGCTGCATCATCTCCAGGTTGGTCGCCAGCACGCTCACCAGCAGCACCGGGGATCCGGTGCGCGCGTACAGCACGACGAGGGCGATGACGAACAGCCCGTTGAAGTACACACCGCCCAGGTCGGTCCGGATACGCCCGCCGCGGCCCAGCCGGTAGGAGTTGGTGACGTCGGTGTAGAAGGCCGGCCACACCACGTAGACGCCGCACCCCATGTGCCCGGGGCGCACCCCGCCGTACCGGCAGGCCGCCGCGTGCCCCACCTCGTGGAAGGCGGACGAGGCCAGGGTCAGCAGCGCCACGAGCAGCACGCTCGTCGGATCGGTCATGACCTGCGCCAGCGCGAGGCCCGGACTGCGGGTGGCGAAGGTCCAGATCTCGCTGATCGCGAGCGCGGTGAGGGCCACCACGAGGACGACGGGCCGGAACAGCCAGGCGAAGAGCCCGCTGAGGACCCAGGTGGCCCGCTCGGGAAGCACGACGGCGCGGAAGCGCAGCCCGAGGAACGGGTCGGCCCTCGGAACGTCCGGCGGCGAACCGTCGCTGTAGGTGGTGATGCCCAGCGGAGCCAGCTTCTGGTCGAGCAGGAAGGCCACGTGGTCCGCGGTGAATCTCCGGCCGGTGCTCCTGCTGAGATCCTCGGCCGTGCGGGACAGCGGCCGCAGGCCGTCCGGCGTGTCCCCGCCCGCGTCCTGCCGCGTCTTGAGTGCCTTCACCGCCTCGTAGAGGAGGGGCGGGAGCTGGACGACCTGGCCGTCGAAGCGGTGAACGAGCTGGGGCGGGGTGCGATACCCGGAACCCTCGAACTCGCCCACCAGCTCGGTTCCCTCGGTCACATGGGGCACTTCCGCCATCGGGGCCGAGGCCTTTTCCGGGTCCGGCACGGATTGTCGCGTACACATGACGATTTCCCAGGGTCGGGGAGCCGGCCGCGCTGACCGCGCGGATACCAGAAGGGCGGACAGAAGCCCTTGTGTGGTGCAACGACGGGGATTCTGCTCGGGTACGCGAAAAGGCGTCGGAGGGCGCCTGCGGCGGGCGGTGGGGCCGCATCGCCCCCGCCGCCCGCCGCCCGCCGCCCGCCGCCCGCCGACAGAACGGAAAGCAGTCTGCTCGCCGGGCCCCGGGCTAGAAGACCACGGTCGTCGCGGGCACGCACGTCAGCGTGGACGAGTGGTGACCGGAGACGGCCTGGCAGGCCGAGCTCACCAGGGCACCGTGATGGCCCCCGCCCCCGCCGGAGACCGCCGAGGCGCTGCTGGAGCTGCTGGAGCTCGAGCCCCCGCCGTGGCCGCCCATCACGCCCATGGGGTTCAGGGTGGACAGTACGGACCGCTCCGGCAGCAGCTCACCGGTCAGGGCGTCGAGTTCCGCAAAGCTGATGGCAGACATGAGTCTCCCTTTCAGGTCATGGTGCGCGCACAGCACCCGCCGCACGCACTGCCAGACTTATCAAGGGAATTGGGACGATGAGCACACCAATTGAGCCATACGGGCGACCGCTCCGCTCACCCGAACATATGGAACGCCCGGCCGGAATTATTGATGCGATTTGCCGCCTGATCCGGCGTTCCGCAGCCCGTACTTCACCCGTTCGGCAGCCACTTTGCTCATGCCGGGTGAACAGCAGGGGATTTCCGTACCCGTCTCGCTCCCCTTCCGTTGGTCACGGTGTCCAACTGCTGGTGCGGTCCCGCGACAGCGGGAACTCACCGCGGAAAGCGAAAGAAAGGCATTCCGTGTCCAAGATCAGCTTCGAAGAGCTCGATGGCCTGACCGGCGAGATGCTGCCGGAGCGCTCGGTGCTGTCCACCGTCGTCCCCTTCAACAACTGGGGTGGCAGCGGCGACGGTCACGGCGGCTCGAGCTCCTCGAGCTCGGCTGCCGCCTACGGTGGCGCCGCCAGCGACCAGAACGGAATCGTGGCGAACGCCTGCCAGGCCCAGCGTGTCGACGGCACGCCGGGCCTCGTCGGCGCCCTGGGCCTGGGCTCCAACAACCCCAGCTCGGGTCTCACCTGCGTGCCGGGTTCGACGGCCGTCTTCTAGCGGCTGCGGCGGCGGCCGGGGACTCACGCTCTCCGGCCGCCCGCCTCATATCAGCGAACTTGTTCACCGGGACGTGTGCTTTCAGCGCCTGCAGTGACCGGGCACCTCGGCTCAGGGTGCCACGGCGCTGCTTTCCGGCATGAGGAAAGGAAGCCATGTCTGACATCGGCTACGAGGAACTCAACGCCCTTACCGCGGAACTGCTTCCCGGCAGGGCACTGCTGTCCATCGTGCTTCTCAGCGTCGACAACAGCAATCACCCGACATACAACTTCCCCGGCGGGGACGGCGACGGCGGCGGGGCGACGGTCGTCTACGCCTGCCAGGCCGAGCGCGTCGACGGCACGCCGGGCCTGCTCGGTTCGCTGGGTCTGGGCTCCAACAACCCCAGTTCCAGCGTGACCTGCGTACCGGCCGCGGTGACGACGCACTGAGACGCACCCTGTCGCGGGCGGCGCGGCACCCCACGGGCCCGGCCGCCCCAGGGGCCCGGCGGGAGAACTATCACTTGGGGAGGACGCCATCAGTACGCACGCACTCACGCTGGACCCGCCCGCGCCCGCCGCGGCACTGCCCGCGCTCACCGAAGGCACCGAGCTGGTGGGCGAGTTCACCGGTTCCGGATACCGTCGGCCGCCCCACCTGGTGCACCGCTTCGACGGGCAGGTGATCCACCTTCCCGACCTGCTCTACGAGACGGCCAAGGCCCTGGAGCGGCTCCGCACCGGGACGGGCGCGTCACGCGAGGCCAGGGCGGCGAAGTCCCGCGACGCGGGGCGCCTCCTCGCCGACGTGGCCCGGGAGCTCACCGGCACCACGGGCCGTGACTTCACCGCCGAGCACGTCGCCTACGTGCTCGACAACAAGCTCGCCCCGCTGGGCATCACCACCCGAAGCGACGGCAGCCTGGCCGAGTTCGCCAAGGCCGAGCACCCGATCCTCAGCCTCCGCCACCGCGCCGCCCTGATCTCCGAACGCGCCACCTGGATCATCGCGGGGCTGTTCGCCTGGCTGTTCCGGCCGCTCGTCGTGCTCCTGGTCGTCGGCACGTTCCTGGCCACCGAGATCTGGCTGTTCGCCAGCCAGGACACCGGCCTCGCCATGACCCGGGTGATGACCGACCCGGGCGGCATCCTCACCATGGTGGGACTGGCCCTGGCCTCCGCCGCCTTCCACGAGATGGGCCACGCCGCGGCCTGCCGCTACGGGAACGTACGTCCCGGAGCCATGGGATGCGGCATCTACCTGGTGTGGCCGGCCTTCTACACCGACGTCACCAACTCCTACCGGCTGGGCCGGGCCGGACGGCTGCGCACCGACCTGGGCGGCGTCTACTTCAACGCCCTGTTCATCCTCGGCCTGGCAGCGCTGTACCTGCGCGATCCCTCGCCGCTGCTGCTGGCGACGATCCTGCTGATCAACCTGGAAGTCGTCCAGCAGCTGCTGCCGACGCTGCGTTTCGACGGCTACTACATCATCTCCGACCTGGTCGGCATCCCGGACCTGTTCAAGTACATCGGTCCGATCCTGCGCCGCACCATCCTGCGGCGCCCGCCGGAGGAGCGGCTCCAGGCCCTCAAGCGGTGGCCGCAGGTCGTCGTCACGATCTGGGTGCTCGCCGTCCTGCCCGCCCTCGTGCTGCAACTCGGCATCATCGCCTTCCGGCTGCCCCAGATGGTGACCACGGCGTGGACCACCTCCACCACGCTCGTGACCAGCGCCACCACGAGCGACACCCCCGTGCTGGGCACGGTGGCCGCCTGCGTGCAGATCCTCTTCCTCCTGCTGCCGCTGGTGGGTGTCTCCCTCGTCCTGTGGCAGCTGGCCAACACGGCCGTCCAGCTGCTCCGCAGGCGCTACGGCAGGCACGCGGCCGGCGGGCGGGGCCACCGGCACAACACGCCCTCCCTGCTGCTGTGGGGAGCCTTGGCCTCCGTCGTCGTCCTCGCCGTGGGATATCTGCTGTGGACCCTGGCCCGTCCCACGGGCGGGCCGTCGGCGGACGCGGTGGCCCGCCGTCACACCACCGGGGCGGACCCGACGGCCCCTCCGGCGGCGCCGCCCGCCGAGATCCGGCCGCCGGCCCACTCCGCGCGGCCCTCCGGGCCCACGGGCACCGGCCACGGCCGTGTCACCCTGCGCGCCCCCGGCACGCCGGCCGCCGGGAGCCACCCTGCCCACGGCCCGTCCGACCGCCGCCACGCGGCGACGGCGCCCTCCGAACGAGCCCGCACCCACGGCGACGAGCCGACCACCGGCACCCCGGACACCCCCCACCCCTCCGATCCCGCCGCACCCGGCAAGCCCTCGGCCCCCACCCACTCCTCCGACGACGACTGCGCCCGCCTCATGCAGCTCCCCCTCGTACCGGTCGGCGTACTCACCATCTGCCCCTGACCCGCCGGGGGCAGCCCCTGGGGGTGTCTCGTCGATCAGACTGGATCTGTCGTCGATCAGACCGCATCTGTCGTCGATCAGACCGGATCTGTCGTCGATCAGGCCGGATCAGGGAGCGGTGGCTGGTGATGGGGAGCATCGGCGACCGACGACGACGCTGGGCACGCGTCAGCAGCTCGTACGCGGCCCCGGGGGTCCGGCGCGCGGTGCAGGCGCCGCGCCTGGACGAGCAGTTCGTCGAAGTGGCCGAGGTCGATCTGGTTCCATGCGCCTCCAGCAGAGGCCGAGCAAGGGCAGGAGCCTCCGCCATCGCGCCTCATCCGCGCGACAGCCCCCGCGACAACCAGAAGGCCAGGTCACGTACTACGTGACCTGGCCTTCGACTGAGCCGCTTTCGGGATTCGAACCCGAGACCTACGCATTACGAGTGCGTTGCTCTGGCCATCTGAGCTAAAGCGGCGTGCTACTCGCACCATGGTGCGATCGGCAACGTCGGTAAGTCTACACAGTTTCCGGGGGTGCTTCGTACCCGCCCCGGCGCGGGCCTTCCGGGGCCGGGAGTGGGGCGGGTACGGGGTGGGCGTGGGGCGGACCCGGGCGCTACGAGCAGCGCTTTCCCTGGGCCGGCGGGGTGCCGTGGAGGAGGTAGGTGTCGATGGCGGAGTCGATGCAGCGGCTGCCTCGGCCGTAGGCGGTGTGGCCGTCGGCGACGAAGGTGAGCAGGCGGGCCGAGGAGAGCTGGGCGGCCAGGGACTGCGCCCAGCGGTAGGGGGTGGCCGGGTCGCGCGTGGTGCCGACGACCACGATGGGGGCCGCGCCCTTCGCCTCGATGCGGTGCGGCTCGCCGGTGGGCTTCACGGGCCAGTACGCGCAGTTCAGGGACGCCCAGGCCAGACCGTCGCCGAAGACCGGGGACGCCTTGCGGAAGGCGGGCAGGGACTCCTCCACCGCGGCCGGGCCGGAGAAGGCCGGGGGCAGGTCCAGGCAGTTCACCGCGGCGTTGGCGAACATCAGGTTGCTGTAGTGGCCGCGGGTGTCACGTTCGTAGTAGGTGTCGGAGAGGGCCAGCAGGCCCGCGCCGTCGTTCTTCTTCATCGCCGCCGTCAGTACCGCGCGCAGCTGCGGCCAGGCCCCCTGGTCGTACATCGCCGCGATGACCCCGGTCGTGGCGAGCGCCTCGACGAGGCGGCGGCCGTCCGGGTCTCCGGTGGGCACGGGGTGTGCGTCCAGCTTGCGGAAGAAGGCCGCGAGGTGGTCGCCGGCCTGTGCCGGAGTGGTGCCCGGCCCGCCGAGCGGGCAGTCGCTCTGGCGCACGCAGTCCTTCGCGAACGACTGGAAGGCCGTCTCGAAGCCCGCCGTCTGGCCCAGGCTCAGCCCGCGCGCGGACAGGGACGGGTCCATCGCGCCGTCCAGGACGAGACGGCCCACGCGTCCCGGGAACAGCCCGGCGTACGTCGCGCCGAGGAACGTCCCGTACGACGCCCCCACGTAGTTCAGCCTCCGGTCGCCGAGGACCGCCCGGAGCACGTCCATGTCGCGGGCCGCCTCCGCGGTGGAGACGTGCCGCAGCAGCCGGGGGTCGTGGGCGCCGCAGCCCTCCGCGAACCTCCGGTACTCGGCGACGAGCGCGTCGGTCTCGGCGCGGTCGTCAGGGGTGATGTCGGTCTTGGTGAAGGTGTCCATGCTCCGGTCGTCGAGGCACTCCACGGGCTCACTGCGGGCGACCCCGCGCGGGTCCATCGCCACCAGGTCGTAGCGGGCGCGGATCTCCGCCGGGTAGCCGACACCGGCGAACTGCTGGAGGTAGTCGATGGCCGAGCCGCCCGGACCACCCGGGTTGACCAGCAGCGAGCCCAGGCGGCTGCCCGGTCCCGTGGCCTTCTTGCGGGCCACGGCCAGGCGGATGTCGCCCGCGGACGGGTCGGCGTAGTCGAGCGGCGCCTTCAGCGTGGCGCACTGGAATCCGGGGGCCCCACAGTCGCGCCAGGTGAGCTTCTGGCCGTAGTACGGCGCGAGGGCGGAGGGCGTGGAGCGCGGCAGCGCGGCCAGGACCGTGTTCGCCGCGGGGGTGGACCGGCGCTGTGGGCTCGCGGAGGTGCAGGCCGAGACGAGCAGGGCGGCGGCCGCGAGGAAGACGCCGCCCGCGCGGGTTGTGCGGGCCAGGCGGGTCACGCGGGCCGGGCGGGTGGCGACGGGGGGTCGGGGGGCCTGGGAACCTCGAAGGCTCCGGGAATCTCGGGAACCACGAGGGCCTCGGGGAGCCTGGCCGGTCGGACGGGGGGCGCGCCTGATGTGCATCAGGCGAGCGTAACTCTCTGCGACTGTTCAAACGCGTTTCGTAGGCGTCGCGCCTCGTACGAGTGAAGCCGGCGACAGCCCGAGCGGGGCGGCATGGCGCGACCGGCCCCCACTGACCGGCCCCCACCGGCCGGACCCGTCGGCCGGGCCTGTCGGCCTGACCCGTCAGCCGGACCCGTCGGCCTGACCCGTCAGCCGGCTCTCAGGGACATCGTCATCGCCTCCACGGCCAGCAGCGGCGCCACGTTGCGGTCGAGGGCGTCGCGGCAGGCGGCGATCGCCTCTATCCGGCGCAGGGTCGACTCCGGGGAGCTGCCGTGCGCGATGCGCCCCAGCACGTCCTCCACGTCCGCGTTGGCGATCGCGACACGGGAGCCGAGCTGGAGGGCGAGAACGTCCCGGTACAGCGCGGTGAGATCGGTCAGGGCGAGGTCGAGGCTGTCGCGCTGCGTACGCGTGCGGCGGCGCTTCTGCTTCTCCTCGAGCTCCTTCATCACGCCCGCCGTGCCGCGCGGCAGCCGGCCGCCCTGGGCCGCGCCCAGCGCCGCCTTCAGCTCCTCGGTCTCCTTGGCGTCCATCTCCTCGGCGAGCGCCTTGGCGTCGTCCGCCGCGGCGTCGACCAGCTCCTGGGCGGCCTTGAGACAACCGCCGATGTCGTCGAGGCGGAGCGGGAGCTTGAGGACGGCGGCGCGGCGCTCGCGCGCGGCCGGGTCGGTGGCCAGGCGGCGGGCCCGGTCCACGTGGCCCTGCGTGGCGCGGGCGGCGGCGGCCGCCACGTCGGGTTCCACGCCCTCGCGCCGCACGAGCATGTCGGCGACGGCGGCCACCGACGGCGTGCGCAGATTCAGGTGGCGGCAGCGCGAACGGATGGTGGGCAGGACGTCCTCGACCGAGGGCGCGCACAGCAGCCAGACCGTGCGCGGGGCGGGCTCCTCGACGGCCTTCAGGACGGCGTTGGCAGACTTCTCGTTCAACCGCTCGGCGTCCTCGACGAGAATCACCTGCCAGCGGCCGTTGGCCGGCGAGGTGAACGACTTGCGCACGGTGTCCCGCATGTCCTTGACCAGGATCTCGGCGCCGACTGCGGCGACCGTGCTGACGTCGGCGTGGGTGCCGACCAGCGCCGTGTGGCAGCCGTCGCAGAAACCGCACCCGGGGGCGCCGCCGAGCGCGCGGTCGGGGCTCACGCACTGCAACGCGGCGGCGAAGGCCCGCGCCGTCTGGGTGATCCCGGCCCCGGGCGGTCCGGTGAACAGCCACGCGTGCGTCATCTTCGACGCCTCCGGCGGCGGAGCGTCACCGGAGGCCGCCGTGACCAGGGCGTCGGCGTCGCGGGCGGCGGCGGCCAGCTGCTCGCTGACCCGCTCCTGCCCGACGAGGTCGTCCCACACGCTCATGGGTCACGCCGCCCTTCCGTCCTGGTTCGTGCTCCGGGATCCATTGTGCGGGCAGCCACTGACAACGAGGCCGGCGGCCGACCGGGCGAGAGGCCGGCGACGGCATGGAGGGACCCGCGGAGGCTGCGGAGAGTCCCTGCGCCGGTTCCGGCGGAGCGACCCACCGCAGGGGCCGGGGTCAGCCCCGCCGACCGCGTCCGCGTCCGCGGCCCCGTCCGTTCCCACGGCCGTCGTCGGGCTCCTCGTACGCCTCCTCGGCCGCGCCGCTCTCCTGGTACTCGTGCGGTCCCAGCAGCTCGTCCGCCAGCGTGGGCAGGTCGTCCAGCGGCGTCTCCTCGGCCCAGTCCGGCCGCGGCCGTCGTGGTGCGCCGCCCTCGGCCTCGATCTGCGGCAGCTCGCGCGTACGGTCGTCGGAACCGTCCGGCCGGGCGGCCGCCGGCCGCTCGTCCCGGAAGAGCCCGGGCGGAACCCGGTCGGCGATGCCCCCGCCACGGACGTCCCGGACCTCCCGGGCGTCCGGAGCACCCTGGGCGCCCCGGGCACGGGGCGCGTCCGCGGTGTCGTCGAACCGCACCGGGGGCAGCACCGCGGTCTCGTCGGCCGCCCCGACGGGGGGTTCTCCGGAGCCGACCTGCGGCAGGACAGCCGTCTCGTCCGCCGCGCCCGGCACTCCCGACGCTCCGGGGGTTCCCGCGGCCGGCGGGCCGGCCGGGGACACGGTCGGCTGCGGCAGTTCGGCCGTGACCTCGGAGTCGGGTACGGACCCGGACTCCTGGGGGGCGTCCGAGCCCTCGGCCGAGCCCTCTCCCGAGGGGTCGCCCCGCTCGCCATCCCGTACCGGCCGCAGGACCGCGGTCTCGTCCGCCGGGCCGCCCGGCGCGTTCCCCGGGCCACCGGCGGCGTCCGTCGGCGTCACCACCGGCGTCGGCACGGTCACCGCCTCCGGCGGCGTGGCAGGGGCGGCGGGAGGCGCCGAGCGGCGCGGACCGGCCTGCGCGGCGGCAGCCGCCTGCTCGGCCGCCCGCCGGGCCTCCTCCGCCCGCAGCAGGGCCTCCTCGGCCTTCCGTTGCTTCTCCAGGCGGAGCGCCTCGGCCTCGGCCCGCAGCCGGGCCTCCTCCTCGGCCTGCCGGCGCAGGCGTTCCTCCTCGGCCTTGCGACGGGCCTCGGCCTCCGCCCGGGCCTGCTCCTCCGCGAGCAGCCGGGCACGCTCCTCCTCGGCGCGCCGGCGCGCTTCCTCGGCCCGCTGCCGGGCCTCCTCGGCCTGGCGTTCGGCCTCGCGGCGCTGCGCCTCCTCCAGTTCGCGCCGCTTGCGCTCCTCCTCCTCGGCGCGCATCCGGGCGAGCTGCTCCTGGCGCTCCCGCTCCAGGCGTTCTTCCTCGGCCTTGCGGCGGGCCTCCTCCTCGGCCCTGCGGCGGGCCTCCTCCTCGGCCTGCCGCCGCGCCTCCTCCTGGGCCTTCACCTCGGCCTCGGACAGCGGCAGCATCTGGTCGAGGTGATGCCGCACGACGGTCGTGACGGCTTCGGGCTCCTGGCCCGCGTCCACCACGAGGTAGCGGCCGGGGTCGGCGGCGGCCAGGGTGAGGAAGCCGGAGCGCACGCGCGCGTGGAACTCCGCCGGCTCGGACTCCAGCCGGTCCGGCGCCTCGGTGAACCGCTCCCGGGCCACGTCCGGTGACACGTCCAGCAGGACCGTCAGATGGGGCACGAGCCCGTTCGTCGCCCAGCGGTTGATGCGGGCGATCTCCGTCGGCGACAGGTCGCGGCCCGCGCCCTGGTAGGCCACCGACGAGTCGATGTACCGGTCGGAGATCACGACGGCGCCGCGCTCCAGCGCCGGCCGCACCACCGTGTCGACGTGCTCCGCGCGGTCGGCCGCGTACAGCAGGGCCTCCGAGCGGTGCGACAGGCCGGCCGAGGACACGTCCAGCAGGATGGACCGCAGCCGCTTGCCGACCGGTGTCGCGCCCGGCTCGCGGGTCACCACGACCTCGTGTCCCTTGGACCTGATCCACTCGGCGAGCGCCTCGGCCTGGGTGGACTTCCCGGCGCCGTCGCCGCCCTCCAGGGCGATGAAGAAACCCGACTCCGCGGGCGCCGTCACCGGATCGTCGCCGCGCAGCGCGTCGACCAGGTCCTGCCGCAGCGGTACGCCGGAGCGGTCGTCGACCTTGGCCAGCACCAGCGCGGCCACCGGCAGCAGCAGCGCACCGACCAGCATCAGCGTGAAGGCGGCGCCGCCGTGCGCGAACACGAACCGGCCGTTCTCCAGCCGGTGGGGGCCGATTCCGGCCGCGACCACCGGGGCGAGCACGGCTCCCAGGGCGACGAAGACCCGTACCACCGCGTGCAGGTGCTCGGTCATGCGCGGCCGGCGGTAGTCCTCGGCCTCCTGGTCGAGCAGGGTGTGCCCGGTGTTGGCGGCGATGCCCGCGCCCACGCCGGCCACGGCGAGGATCAGCAGGACGGTGGTGACGTCCGGGACGAGTCCGGCGGCGAGCAGCGCGATGCCGGTGACGGCGATGGCCAGCGCCAGCAGCCGCCGCCGGGACAGCGCCACGAGCGCCCTGGGTGCCGTACGGATGCCGACGGCGACCCCGCCGGTCAGGGCGAGCACCGCGAGCCCGTAGAGGACCGGGCCGCCGCCGAGGTCCGCGGCGTGCAGCACGCAGACGGAGACCGCGGCGGCGATCGCCCCGGCGACGGCGGCGGAGGCGAGCACGAGCAGCGGAACGGCCCCCGTGCGGCCCTTGTCGACGCCGGTGCCCGTCCTCGGGCGGCGCAGCCCCTCCAGCGGGGACCGCGCGCGCGGGGTGCGGGTGCCGGGCAGTTCCAGGGAGGTCAGCACGGACAGGGACGCGGCGAACAGACCGGCCGCGACGTATGCGCCGAGCGCCGCCTGGTGCTGGTCGAACCAGGCGACGCCGGTGCCCAGGAGGTTGTTGAACAGGGACGCGACGACCAGTGCGGCGGCGGCCAGCGGGATCGCCAGGAAGTTCGTGCGCAGCGACAGGCGGCGCAGGGCGTCCATGTGGTCCGGCAGGGGCCGGACGGTGGCGCCCTCCGGGGGCGGTGCGGGCAGCAGGGCGGGGGCGGCGCTCTCGCGGCACACCGTCCAGAAGCGCTCGGCGATCCCGGTCACGAAGACGGTGACCAACAGGGCGGCCGGCGCGTCGCCCGGTGTCCAGTCGATCCACAGTGGCGCGACGATCAGCAGCGCGGCCCGCAGCCCGTCCGCGCCTGCCATGGTCCAGCGCCGGTCGAGCGGGCCCTCCTGGGAGGTCAGCGAGGTGAGCGGGCCGAGGAGGACCGCGCCGAAGAGCACGGTCGCGAGGATCCGCGCCCCGAAGACGATCGCCACCGCGAACGCCACGCCCCGGTAGCCGCCGCCGAAGGAGCCCTGGGCGAGCGTCGCCTGCAGGACGAGGACGACCAGGACCAGGAGGGCGAGGGTGTCCCCGATGCCCCCCACCAGTTGTGCGCTCCACAGCCGCTTCAGCTGCGGTCGGCGCAGCAGGGCGCGGACGGCGCGCTCACGGGAATCCGCCACCAGTGCGTCGTCGGGGGCCGGGGTGTGGGCCGTTGGCTGCTCGGCTCGCGTCATGCGTTCAGCCTATCGGGACGCACCGACAGCACGCGGTGACCGTCCGAACGTGTGCGCGTCCCGGTACCGACGCGTGCGCGCCCCGGCACCGAAGCAGTGCCGGGGCGCGCGTCCGCCCGTGATCAGTCCTCCGCCGCGTTCGAAGCGGTGGCCTTCTTCGCGGCCGTCTTCTTGGCGGTGGTGGTCTTCTTCGCGGCCGTCGCCTTCTTGGCCGTCGTCGTCTTCTTGGCCGCGGTCTTCTTGGCCGCCGTGGACGTCGTCTTCTTCGCCGTCGTCTTCTTGGCGGCCGCCTTCTTCGCGGTCTTCTTGGCGGGGCCCTTCGCGCGCTTCTCCGCGAGCAGCTCGAAGCCGCGCTCGGGCGTGATCGTCTCGACGCTGTCGCCGGAGCGCAGGGTCGCGTTGGTCTCGCCGTCGGTGACGTACGGACCGAACCGCCCGTCCTTGACCACGACCGGCTTGCCGCTGACCGGGTCCCCGCCCAGCTCCTTCAGCGGCGGCTTGGCCGCGGCCCGACCGCGCTGCTTGGGCTGGGCGTAGATCGCCAGCGCCTCCTCCAGCGTGATCGTGAAGAGCTGGTCCTCCGACTGGAGCGAGCGCGAGTCCGTGCCCTTCTTCAGATACGGACCGTAGCGGCCGTTCTGCGCGGTGATCTCGACGCCTTCCGCGTCGGTGCCGACGACACGCGGCAGCGACATGAGCCTCAGCGCGTCGTCCAGCGTCACCGTGTCCAGCGACATCGACTTGAAGAGCGAGGCCGTGCGCGGCTTGACCGCGTTCTTGCCCGTCTTCGGCGTGCCCTCGGGGAGCACCTCGGTGACGTACGGACCGTAGCGGCCGGCCTTGGCGACGACGGGGCGGCCGGTCTCCGGGTCGGTGCCCAGCGGTCGCTCGCCGCTGGGTTTGGCCAGCAGCTCCTCGGCCAGCTCGACGGTCAGCTCGTCCGGGGCCAGGTCGGTGGGGATGTCGGCGCGCTGGTGGGCCTCGGTCTCCCGCTCACCGCGCTCGATGTACGGCCCGTAGCGGCCCACGCGCAGCACGATGTCGTTGCCCACCGGGAACGTCGACACCTCGCGCGCGTCGATCGCGCCCAGGTCCGTCACCAGCTCCTTGAGACCGCCGAGGTGGTCCCCGTCGCCGTTGCCGGCCTCGGCCGCGCCGCCGATGCCGTTGGCCTCACCGAAGTAGAACCGCTTCAGCCACGGCACCGCCTTGGCCTCGCCGCGCGCGATGCGGTCGAGGTCGTCCTCCATCTTGGCGGTGAAGTCGTAGTCGACGAGCCGTCCGAAGTGCTTCTCCAGGAGGTTCACCACGGCGAAGGACAGGAAGGACGGCACCAGGGCCGTGCCCTTCTTGAACACATAGCCGCGGTCGAGGATCGTGCCGATGATCGACGCGTACGTCGACGGGCGGCCGATCTCGCGCTCCTCGAGCTCCTTGACCAGCGAGGCCTCGGTGTAGCGGGCCGGAGGCTTGGTCGAGTGGCCGTCGGCCGTGATCTCCTCGGCGCTCAGCGGGTCGCCCTCGCGGACCTGGGGCAGGCGCCGCTCGCGGTCGTCGAGCTCGGCGTTCGGGTCGTCGGCGCCCTCGACGTAGGCCTTGAGGAAGCCGTGGAAGGTGATCGTCTTGCCGGAGGCGCTGAACTCGACGTCCCGGCCGTCGGCGGCGGTGCCGCCGATCCTCACGGTCACGCTGTTGCCGGTCGCGTCCTTCATCTGGGAGGCGACGGTCCGCTTCCAGATCAGTTCGTACAGCTTGAACTGGTCGCCGGTCAGGCCGGTCTCGGCGGGCGTGCGGAAACGATCGCCCGAGGGACGGATCGCCTCGTGCGCCTCCTGCGCGTTCTTGACCTTCCCGGCGTACGTACGCGGCTGCGGCGGCAGGTAGTCGGCGCCGTACAGCTGGGTGACCTGGGCGCGGGCGGCGGTGATCGCCGTGTCGCTCAGGGTCGTGGAGTCCGTACGCATGTACGTGATGTAGCCGTTCTCGTACAGCTTCTGGGCGATCTGCATGGTCGCCTTCGCGCCGAAGCCGAGCTTGCGGCTCGCCTCCTGCTGCAGCGTCGTCGTACGGAACGGGGCGTACGGCGAGCGGCGGTACGGCTTGGACTCGACGGAGCGGACGGAGAAGCGGGTGTTCTCCAGGGCCGCGGCGAGCGCACGGGCGTTCGCCTCGTCGAGGTGGAGGGTGTTCGCGGACTTCAGCTGCCCCACGGAGTCGAAGTCGCGGCCCTGGGCCACGCGCCGGCCGTCGACGGTCTGGAGGCGGGCGACCAGCGACGACGGGTCGGACGGGTCGCCCGCGCGGCCGGTCGCGAAGGTGCCCGTCAGGTCCCAGTACTCGGCGGAGCGGAAGGCGATCCGCTCGCGTTCCCGCTCGACCACGAGCCGGGTCGCCACCGACTGGACGCGGCCGGCCGACAGCCGCGGCATGACCTTCTTCCACAGCACCGGCGAGACCTCGTAGCCGTAGAGGCGGTCGAGGATGCGGCGGGTCTCCTGGGCGTCGACCAGCTTCTGGTTGAGCTGGCGCGGGTTGGCGACGGCCTCGCGGATCGCGTCCTTGGTGATCTCGTGGAACACCATCCGCTTGACCGGGATCTTCGGCTTCAGGACCTCCTGGAGGTGCCAGGCGATGGCCTCGCCCTCCCGGTCCTCGTCAGTGGCGAGGAAGAGCTCGTCGGAGTCCTTCAGCAGATCCTTGAGCTTCTTGACCTGTGCCTTCTTGTCCGCGTTGATGACATAGATCGGCTGGAAGTCATGTTCTACGTCCACACCGAGGCGGCGGACCTCGCCGGTGTACTTCTCGGGAACCTCCGCGGCACCGTTGGGAAGGTCGCGGATGTGCCCGACGCTCGCTTCGACGACGTAGCCGGGGCCGAGGTAGCCCTTGATCGTCTTCGCCTTGGCAGGCGACTCGACGATGACGAGTCGGCGGCCGCCCTGTGCGGTCTCGCTGGTCGGGGACAACTTCGCTCTTCTCTCCGGTCGACGCTGGGTCTCTCTGGGTATCCCCAGGCTGGGGCTCCCCGGGCTCGGTTTCCCGGGGTCGGGTCGTGCTGACGCTGCGGAGTGTGACGGTACAGCCCGCCCCCGTGTCAAACGGGAAAAGCCCGCAACGGCCACTCGAACGGTAACCCGACTACAGCCCTTCCTGCCGCCCGGACCGCTCACCCGCCTGTCCGAGCGGACACACATCGTGACGTGCCGGTTACGCGGACCGGAGTGCCGCGGCGATCCTCACAGCCGTGAGAAACACCACGCCCCGAGGGCCAGATTCCCCAGCGCGATCACGCTCGCGACGGTCGCCGCCATGATCGGATGCACGCCGAGCGCGACGGGTTCCCGCTGCCGCACCCGGACCGCCGTCCACCCCAGCAGAACCGCTCCGAACAGGGCGAACACCGCCCCGGCGAAGATCGCCGGTCCGCTCTCCATCTCCATCCCCTCCCCGTTCCGGAGCCCCGGTCGGGGAGGCTGGCACGCGCGGACGACGGCCGGACCAACCCTTGGTGAACGGAGGGCGGACGGGCTTCCATTCCCCCTCACGCGCGGTCATCGGCCGGTGGCTGACGCGCGCCGGGGCCGTGTCCGAAAAAAGTTCGCCGACCGCTTTCAGTGAGCGGGCTCCAGGAACCCCTGCTCCACCAGCAGCCGGATCTGCGCGGGCGTCCGCTCGCGCAGCAGCGCCGGGTCCTCGCCCACCAGTTGGGCGATGGCGTCCAGGATCCGGCCGGCGCTCAGCGTCCCGTCGCAGACACCCGCGAAGCCGGCGCCGACGGTGTCCACCGTGGTGGCCCGGCGCATCCCGCGCTGCTGGCGCAGCACCACGTGCTCCGGGTCCTCGGCGCCCGGCAGCCCGACCTGCTCCTGCACGATCTCGCCGACGAGCCGGAAGTGTGCGTCGAGCAGCGCGGCGTCGTCGTGGTCCCGCAGATAGTCGAGGCGGGCGAAGTGCGCGCGCACGGTGTCGCCGAGCGGCTGCTCGACCGGGTGCGGCCACTCCTCCGCGGTGACGGAGGGCACCGCCGAGCCCGTCCGGCGCAGGGTGATCCAGCCGAAGCCCACCGCCTTCACCTTGCGCGCCTCGAACTCCTCCAGCCAGGCGTCGTAGCGCGCCTGGTACTCCGCCGGGTCGCCGCGGTGGTCGCCCGCGTCCCTGAGCCACAGCTCGGCGTACTGCGTGACGTCCTGCACCTCGCGCTGCACGATCCACGCGTCGCACCCGCGGGGCACCCATGACCTGAGCCTGTCCTGCCAGTCCTCCCCCTCCACGTGCTGCCAGTTGGCGAGGAACTGCGCGAACCCGCCCTCGTTCAGCCGCTCCCCCGCCTGCTGAACGAGCGTGCGGCACAGATCGTCCCCGCCCATCCCGCCGTCGCGGTAGGTCAGCCGGGCGCCGGGGGAGATCACGAAGGGCGGGTTGGACACGATCAGGTCGAACGTCTCGTCGTCCCTGACCGGCCCGAACAGCGAGCCCTGGCGCAGATCGGCGGCCGGGGCGCCGGACAGCGCGAGCGTGAGCGCGGTGATGTGCAGCGCGCGCGGGTTGACGTCGGTGGCGGTCACCCGGGTGGCGTGCCGGCTCGCGTGCAGGGCCTGGATGCCGGAGCCGGTGCCGAGGTCGAGCGCGGAACCGACGGGCGTACGGACGGTGATGCCGGCCAGGGTGGTGGAGGCACCGCCGACGCCGAGGACGACGCCCTCCTCGTGGCTGCCGATGCCTCCCGCGCCGCCGACCGCGCATCCCAGGTCGGAGACGATGAACCAGTCCTCGCCGTCGAGCCCGCCGTACGGCCTGACGTCCACGGTCGCGGCCAGCTCGTCCCCGCCGACACGCGTCAGCCAGCCGGTCTCCAGGCACTCCGGCACGGGCAGGACGTCCGCCACGCGCGCGTACGGCACGGGCTGCTGCAGCAGGAACAGGCGGACGAGCAGTTCCAGTGGTGTGTCCCCGCGTGTGGCCCGGAGCGCGGGCACGGTCTCGCTGCGCGCCAGTGCCGCGTAGGCGGGGGCGCCGAGCAGCTCGAGCAGGCCGTCGGCGGTGAAGGAGGCGCCGAGCAGGGCGTCCCGGAGCCGGGAGGCGACGTCGGGACGGTCGGCGGCGGGCAGGGCGGTCGGTGCGGGCACGCTGGAGTCACTCACGCACCCATTGTGTCCGCTCCCACCGACATCGCATGTCCCACCGACGCGCACGCACGCGTACAGGTCAGCCGTCGGTCGTCGCGCCCGACGCGGGGGCGGACGCGGAGGGGGAGGTGGACTTGCAGCTCGGCTGCTTGGCCATCGCCTGGCCGACGTCGCCCTCCTCGAGGTTCTTCAGGGCGTCGCTGCCGCTCTTGCTCAGCTTGTCCAGCTGGGTCGCGATGTCCTTGAGGCCGTCCGCGAACTTCGCCTGGTCCTTGGTGTCGAGCTTGTCCACCTGCTGCTTGAGCGAGGCGTAGGAGGCGCCGAGGTCGTTGAGCTCCTTGACGGCGTCCTGCTGCTTCTTCTTGCCGTCGTCGACCTTGGGCACACCGGCCGTGTTCACGGCGGCGCCGATCGCCTTGTAGGCGTCGGACATGTCCTGGAAGGCCTGGGCGTCGGTCTTCTGCACGTCGGCCGGGGAGCTGTTGTCCGAGGTCTCCTTCTGGATCGCGGCGTTGGCGGCCTCGATCTTCTTCGCCTGCGGCTGCACCCCTTCGCACACCTGCTTGGCCCAGGCGTCCAGCGCGTCGTTCTTGTCGTCGGCGCTGTTGCCGGTGCATCCCGTCAGTGCCAGTACCAGTACCGCACCGCCGGACAGTGCGACCGCGAGCTTCTTGTTCACCGGTTTGGTCCCTTCCATGGCTCTCGGCCCCGGAACATACACGCCGTATGGGCGACAACCAGGATCCGAGCACACCGTATGACCCTCCTTGTAGCCATTTGCACCAAGCGAGAGAAGGCTCACGGGAGCGGGTCCGGGCGCACACGCAGCGGGCGGGCGACGCCATGTGTGCGCCACCCGCCCGCCTCGTGAACTGGGCCTGTCGTACGACCGCCTACGAAACCACCGCGGGATCGGCCGACTTGGACATCTGCTCGGCGTTGTCTTCGTCACCCACGGCGATTCCGCGCCGCTTGGAGATGTAGACCGCGACGACGATGACGACCATCGCGAGGACCGCGACCGCGATCCGGACGCCGATGCTCTTGTCGCTGCCGTAGCTGAACTTGATGACCGCGGGCGCGATGAGCAGCGACACCAGGTTCATGACCTTCAGCAGCGGGTTGATCGCGGGCCCGGCGGTGTCCTTGAAGGGGTCGCCGACCGTGTCGCCGATGACGGTGGCGGCGTGGGCCTCGCTGCCCTTGCCGCCGTGGTGGCCGTCCTCGACGAGCTTCTTGGCGTTGTCCCAGGCGCCGCCGGAGTTGGCGAGGAACACCGCCATCAGCGTGCCCGCGCCGATGGCGCCCGCGAGGTACGCGCCGAGCGCGCCGACACCGAGGGTGAACCCGATGAAGATCGGCGCCATGACGGCGAGCAGGCCGGGCGTGGCGAGTTCGCGCAGGGCGTCCTTGGTGCAGATGTCGACGACCTTGCCGTACTCCGGCTTCTCGGTGAAGTCCATGATCCCGGGCTTCTCGCGGAACTGCCGCCGCACCTCGTACACCACCGAGCCCGCCGACCGCGACACCGCGTTGATCGCCAGTCCGGAGAAGAGGAAGACGACCGCGGCTCCGGCGACGAGACCGACCAGGTTGTTGGGCTGCGAGATGTCCATGATCAGGCTCATCGGAGCGCCGGGTCCGGACAGCTTCGCCCCGACGTCCTGCGCGCCGGTGGTGATCGCGTCGCGGTACGACCCGAAGAGCGCCGACGCCGCGAGCACGGCGGTGGCGATGGCGATGCCCTTGGTGATGGCCTTCGTGGTGTTGCCGACCGCGTCCAGGTTGGTGAGCACCTGGGCGCCCGCGCCCTCGACGTCGCCGGACATCTCGGCGATGCCCTGCGCGTTGTCGGAGACCGGGCCGAAGGTGTCCATGGCGACGATCACACCGACCGTGGTGAGCAGGCCGGTGCCGGCCAGGGCCACCGCGAACAGCGCCAGCATGATCGACGTACCGCCGAGCAGGAACGCCCCGTAGACGCCGAGGCCGATCAGCAGGGCGGTGTAGACGGCCGACTCCAGGCCGACGGAGATACCGGCGAGGACGACGGTGGCCGGCCCGGTGAGCGAGGTCTTGCCGATGTCGCGGACCGGCCGCCGGTTGGTCTCGGTGAAGTAGCCGGTCAGCTGCTGGATCACGGCGGCGAGCAGGATGCCGATGGCGACCGCGACCAGGGCGAGGATCCGCGGGTCGCCGTCCTTGCCGCGGATGGCCGCGTCGGTGACGCCGGTCAGGTCGGCGTACGACGAGGGCAGATAGGTGTAGACGGCGATCGCGACCAGCGCCAGCGAGATCACCGCGGAGATGAAGAAGCCACGGTTGATCGCGGACATGCCGCTGCGGTCGGCGCGCCGCGGTGCGACCGCGAAGATGCCGATCATGGCGGTGATCACACCGATCGCGGGCACCAGCAGCGGGAAGGCGAGCCCGTCGTTGCCGAAGGCGGCCTTGCCGAGGATGAGCGCGGCGACCAGCGTGACCGCGTAGGACTCGAAGAGGTCGGCCGCCATGCCCGCGCAGTCGCCGACGTTGTCGCCCACGTTGTCGGCGATGGTCGCGGCATTGCGCGGATCGTCCTCCGGAATGCCCTGCTCGACCTTGCCGACCAGGTCGGCGCCGACGTCGGCGGCCTTGGTGAAGATGCCGCCGCCGACACGCATGAACATCGCGATCAGCGCGGCGCCGAGGCCGAAGCCCTCCAGCACCTTCGGCGCGTCGGCCGCGTACACCAGCACCACACAGGAGGCGCCCAGCAGGCCGAGCCCCACCGTGAACATGCCGACGACGCCGCCCGTACGGAAAGCGATCTTCATGGCTTTGTGCGAGACGGTGGTGAGATCCTTTTCCGGCTCACCCTCCGCCGGAGTCGCTTCCCGTGCCGCCGCGGCGACACGCACATTGCTGCGCACGGCGAGCCACATGCCGATGTAGCCGGTGGCCGCCGAGAACGCGGCTCCGATCAGGAAGAACACCGACCGTCCGGCGCGCTGATTCCAGTCGTCCGCGGGCAGCAACATGAGCAGGAAGAACACCACGACGGCGAATACGCCGAGGGTGCGCAGCTGACGGCCCAGATAGGCCTTCGCGCCTTCCTGAACCGCTTCCGCGATCTTCTTCATGCTGTCGGTGCCTTCGCCCGCCGCGAGCACCTGGCGCACCAGGACGCCGGCGACCACGAGCGCGGCCAGCGCGACGGCCCCGATGACCGCCACGATGATCCGATTGTCGTGGGTCAGGACTGCGGCTGCGAAGGTTGTGGGTTGGCCCAACTGATGAGGGGTAGAAAGCCCCGCCATTCGTCCTCCTTGACGCTTGGGCTGAGCTCAAGATGTGGACGGATTGTAGGTAGCTGAACCCGATCAAAACAGTGTGCGGTAAATGGAATCAGCCGTCACACCCTTCTCAGCAAATGATCGTCGGGTGCTACGCCACCCGAAAGCAGTAATGCCCCTGGAGCATTGACCCTTGATCCATTATCGGGCTATCGATCGTGAATGACTTCACGAAATGATGGCCAACCCATAGTAGGTACGTTCACCGTCCCGCGACATGCCGAAGGGCCCCACCTCGGTGGGGCCCTTCGGTACGGGAACTGTGAGCCGCCGGCTCAGGCGAGCACGGCGGTGGGCGGCGTGGTCGGCCACGTCATCTTGATCAACCCGCCGTCCTGCCCGGCCGAGACCTTCACGTCGTCGACCAGGCCACTGATGACCGCGAGGCCCATCTCGTCCTCCTCGGCCTCCGCGTCGTCCACGGCGCCCGGAGCGTCCCCGGGGCCGTGCGACGCGTGGCGGGCCTCGTCGCCGACCTCGATGGAGAACTGCTTCTCCTCCTCGATCAGCATCACCGTCACCGGTGCCACGATGCCGCCGCTCTGATGCAGCCCGACCGCACGGGAGCAGGCCTCGCCGACGGCGAGCCGGACCTCGTCGAGGACGGCCTCGTCCACTCCGGCCCTGCGCGCCACCGCTGCCGCCACCAACCGGGCGGTCCTGACATGCTCGGGCTGCGCGCTGAAGCGGAGTTCGACGGTGGCCATGCATCCCCCTAGGAGCTACGGGCGTGCTGTCGCGGGGCCGGGCCGCCGAGAGCCCGGCCTCCCGCGTGAAGTTCTTCCGCCCCGGACACCGGCCCGGGACCGGCGGTCAGTCGGTGGCCGCCACCGCTTCGTCGACCGAGGTGTGGATCGGGAACACCTTGGTCAGACCGGTGATGCGGAAGATCTTGAGAATGCGCTCCTGGTTGCAGACCAGGCGCAGCGAGCCCTCGTGGGCACGCACTCGCTTCAGACCGCCGACCAGCACGCCGAGACCGGTGGAGTCGAGGAAGTCCACGCCCTCCATGTCGACGACGAGGTGGAAATTCCCGTCGTTCACCAGCTCGACCAGCTGCTCGCGCAGCTTGGGCGCGGTATATACGTCGATTTCGCCACCGACCTCGACGACCGTACGATCGCCGACGGTACGGGTCGACAGGGACAGGTCCACGGATCCTCCAGCACCTTGCTATCGAGCGGTCGCCCCTCGGGCACCTCGGCAGAGGCCCCCAGGACGGTTCGCCAGCCGCGATGGCATTCAATCACTTACCGGCAGGCGTGCACGACGCCTTGGCTCCATTGTCCGTCACGCCGGTGACACACTCGGGGCCAATGGCCAAGAATCACCGATCCGATCGATCCCCGACGGACCCCGCAACCCGCCTGACTCCGGGCGCGGTTCTGCACCGGCTCACCTCCGGGCCGAGCAGGGCTGCGCGCATCACTCATACGGAGCACTTGCCCCCGCGGGCGGGTCGGCATGCCGTCTGGCCCGCAGAGATTCGCCCGGAGGTGGTCGCGGCCGTCCAGGCGTGCGGAATCGAGCACCCCTGGGCCCACCAGGCGCGCGCGGCCGAGCACGCCCTCGACGGCGACTCGGTGGTCGTCGCCACGGGCACGGCGTCCGGAAAGTCCCTGGCGTATCTGGTTCCGGTGCTGTCGACGCTGCTGGGGGGTTCGGAGGCACCGAACGGCCGTGGCGCCACGGCCCTCTACCTGGCCCCCACCAAGGCCCTCGCGGCCGACCAGTGCCGCGCGGTACGGGACCTGGCCCGGCCGCTGGGCAGCGCCGTACGGGCCGCCGTGTACGACGGCGACACGCCGGTCGAGGAACGCGAGTGGATCCGCCAGTACGCCAACTACGTCCTGACCAATCCGGACATGCTGCACCGCGGGATACTGCCCTCGCACCCGCGCTGGTCCTCCTTCCTGCGGTCCCTGAAGTACGTCGTCATCGACGAGTGCCACACCTACCGGGGCGTCTTCGGCTCGCATGTCGCCCAGGTCCTGCGCCGGCTGCGCCGGCTGTGCGCGCGCTACGGCGCCTCACCGGTCTTCCTGCTGGCCTCGGCGACCGCCGCACAGCCCTCGGTGGCCGCCCGCCGGCTGACCGGCCTGCCGGTGGTGGAGGTGGCTGACGACGCCTCCCCACGCGGTGAACTGGTGTTCGCCCTCTGGGAGCCCCCGCTCACCGAACTGCACGGCGAGAAGAGCGCCCCGGTCCGTCGCACGGCCACCGCCGAGACCGCCGACCTGCTGACCGACCTCACCCTCCAGGGCGTGCGCTCGGTCGCCTTCGTACGCTCCCGGCGCGGCGCCGAACTGATCTCGGTGATCGCCCAGGAACGGCTGGCCGAAATCGATCGCCCGCTGGCCGGGCGTGTCGCGGCTTATCGCGGCGGCTACCTCCCCGAGGAACGCCGCGCCCTGGAACGCGCCCTGCACTCCGGTGAGCTGCTGGGCCTGGCCGCCACGACCGCCCTCGAACTCGGCGTGGACGTCTCCGGCCTCGACGCGGTGCTGATCGCCGGGTATCCCGGCACCCGCGCCTCCCTGTGGCAGCAGGCCGGCCGGGCGGGGCGCGCAGGCCAGGGTGCACTGGCCGTGCTCGTGGCCCGCGACGACCCGCTGGACACCTTCCTCGTCCACCACCCGGAGGCCCTGTTCGACCAGCCGGTGGAGTCCACGGTCCTCGACCCGGACAACCCCTACGTCCTCGCCCCGCACCTGTGCGCGGCCGCCGCCGAGCTGCCCCTCACCGACGAGGACGTCGAGCTGTTCGGACCGGCCTGCGCGGAGCTGCTGCCGCAGCTGGAGGCCGCGAAGCTGCTGCGCCGCCGGACGAAGGCCTGGCACTGGACGCGCCGGGAGCGGGCCGCGGATCTCACCGACATCCGCGGCGGGGGCGGACGTCCGGTGCAGATCGTCGAGGCGGACACCGGGCGGCTGCTCGGCACGGTCGACGAGGCCGCCGCGCACACGACCGTGCACGAGGGCGCCGTCCACCTCCACCAGGGCCGCACCTACCTGGTGCGCTCCCTCGACCTGGACGACTCGGTCGCCCTGGTCCAGGAGGCCGCCCCGCCGTACACCACGGTCGCCCGTGACACGACGGCGATCTCCGTCCTGGAGACGGACGTCGAGGTCCCCTGGGGCGACGGCCGCCTGTGCTACGGCTCCGTCGAGGTCACCAACCAGGTGGTCTCCTTCCTCCGCAGGCGTGTCATCACCGGTGAAGTGCTGGGCGAGACGAAACTCGACCTCCCTCCTCGTACGCTGCGCACCCGCGCCGTGTGGTGGACGGTCACCGAGGACCGGCTCGACGAGGCCCGGATCAGCCCGGAGATCCTCGGTGGCGCCCTGCACGCCGCCGAACACGCCTCGATCGGCATGCTGCCCCTCTTCGCCACCTGCGACCGCTGGGACATCGGGGGCGTCTCCATCCCGCTGCACCCCGACACCCTTCTGCCCACCGTCTTCGTCTACGACGGCCATCCCGGCGGTGCGGGCTTCGCCGAGCGCGCCTTCCACACCGCCCGCGCCTGGCTCACCGCCACCCGCGAGGCCATCGCCTCCTGCGAGTGCGACGCGGGCTGCCCGTCCTGCATCCAGTCCCCCAAGTGCGGCAACGGCAACGATCCGCTCCACAAGAGGGGAGCCGTCCGGCTGCTGACGGTGCTGCTGAAGGGGGCTCCCGAGTCGCCCGAGGAGCCGGAGGAAAAGGAGGGGGAGGAGGGGAAGGAGGGGGAGGAGAAGGGGGGCGGGGCTTAGGCCGTCAGGGTGCGGGCTCGCACCTCAGGGGCCGGGCTCGGGCCGTCCGGAGGCGGCTTGGTCCACGTGGGTGAGCGGTGACGCGGTTCCCGATGGGTCCTGCGGTCCCGCTCTCGCCCTGACCCGTGCCGTGAACGGACCGCGTTCCGACTCCGCCGTGACGTCCGAGATGTCACCGGCGATCGCGCACCGGACCAGTTGGGCGCCCTGCGCCCGTGCCACCCGGTCCGCCCGGGCACAGGCCGTGGCGCGGCCCTCCGCCCAGTGCTCCGCCGCCGCCAGCGCCGCGAGGTCGGCGGCACCGGCCGCACGGTGCCGGGTGACCACGGCCTGGCCCAGGGCGAGACCGCCCCCGAACACCACGCAGAGCAGGGCGATCGCCCCCACGCTCCAGACGGTGGCGGAGCCCCGGTCACCGCCGGGGAACCGGCACCTCATGAGCCGCTCCCGTTCTTCGCCCCATTCTTCGTTTCCTTCTGCTCCGCGTTCCGCGCCCCGCTCTTCGTGACGGTCCGGTCCGGGTCCCGGGCCGCTCCCATCGACTCCTCCGCCTCGGCAACGGCCTCCTCTCTCAGCCGGAAGGGCAGTGCGCCCATCCCCGGCGGCTCGGCCACGACGACCACGCGGACGTACCCTCCCTGCCGGGTCACCGTGACGCTCGCGCCCTGTGGTGCCGCCTCGCGCGCCATGCGGGTGACGGCGCCGTCCGGGTCCTGCCGAGCGGCGGCCCTGGCACCAACCCGGGCCGCGTCCACGCACTGGATCTGCACGAGCACCACCAGCAGCCCCCAGACCAGCGTCGTCACCACCAGCACCAGCACGGGCAGGACCATGGCGGCCTCCGCGGTGACGAACCCCTGGTCGGCTCCCCGGTCGCGCCGGTGCTCACATCCGGGCACTGAGCGCTCGCTTCACGATGTTCTGCAACTCGGTCTTCACCTGCCCGCTCGTCACCACCTCGTACAGCAGCACGGCGAAGGCCACCGCCGCGATGATGCCCATCGCGTACTCGGACGTGACCATTCCCGTGTCCCCGCGCATCCGGCCCAGCAGGGCACGCAGCCGTGCCCGTGTCCTTGCGTACATCTCAACCCCCGTGATGTCTCGGTCCGTTGTTCGCTCACCGCGTTCACTCATCGCGCGTTCAGCGCCGCCGGCGCTTCCAGCGCGTCCGCCGCCCCGTCAGCCACCACCCCCTCTCAGCACCCCTCCCGCGAGGCCGATCACCACGGGAAGCACCCCGACCGCGACGAAGGCGGGCAGAAAGCACAGCCCCACAGGCGCGGTGACCAGGACGGCCGCCCGGCGGGCCCGGGCCGTGGCGGTGCGCGCCCGGCCGGCCCGCACATCGGCCGCGAGCCGCGCGGCCGGTCCGGCGGCGGGGAGCCCCGACTCGTCGGCCCGCTCCAGCAGCCGCGCGAGGGCGGAGGCGCCCGGTATCGAGGCGAGTTGCCGCCAGGCGTCGGCCGGGGCGCCGCCGAGCCGTACCTCCGCCGCGCCCCGTGCCAGCCCTTCCCCCACGGGCCCGCCCAGGGCGTCCCCCACCGCCTGGGCGGCGATCACCGGACCTGCGCCGGCCGCGATGCAGGCCGCCACCAGGTCCGCCGCGAGAGGGAGTTGCCGGGCGGCTTCGGCCGCGTCGAACTCTTCCCCGGGACGGGGAACCGCCCGTTGCCGCCGCCGTAGTCGCCACAGTCCCACCGCGCCGACGAGCCCGGCCACGACCCCGGCGGGCCCGCCGACCAGCGCCCATCCGGCGCCCACGACCCCAGCCGCAGACAGCCACCACCGCAGGGCAGCCGGCACCGGGAGGCGAGGACCGGTACGCTCCCGCTGGAGCGCCTGAGCCGCCCCCAGCAGCGAGGTCATCCGCCGCCGCGCCTTCCGTTTCCCGCGCAGGGTCTTCAGCCATCGCACCGACAGCGCCAGGAGCGCCGCCACTCCCGCGACCGTCCCCAGCCTGTGGACAACATCCCCGCTCACGCCGCCTCCGCCCGTCGCACGATCCCCAGGGCCCACCACAGCCCCGCGGCCTCCAGCACCCCGCCGACCAGCAGGCATCCCAGGCCCGCTCCCGTGTGCAGCAGCACGTGCAGGGGATCGGCACCCATGGCCGTACCGAGCAGGAGACCCAGGGCCGGCAGCCCGGCGAGCATCACCGCGGTGGCCCGTGAGCCCGCCAACTGGGCGCGCAGGTCGGCGCGTTGGTCCCGCTCCGCGCGGAGCGCCGCTTCGAGCCGATCGAGCCCGGCGGCCAGGCCCGCGCCCTGGTCCACGGCCACCAGCCAGCAGGCAGCAAGTCCGCGCAGTCCCTCGGCACCCGGTTGCCGGGCCGCCGTGGCGAGCGCGCCGGTCACATCGCCGCCGAACCGCGCCGCCGCCAGCACCGCCGCCTGGGCCTCTCCCAGACCACCCGACTCCCGAGCCGCGTACAGCAGCGCCTCGCCCGGCTGACGCCCGGCCCGCACCTCTCCGGCGAGCGCCGAGCACAGGGCGATCACCGCATCGGCCCGCCGCTCCCTTTCCCGGCGCGCGGCCCGCGCGAGCCGGATCCGGCGGAGCACCGGCACTCCGGCCACCCCCGCGACGACCGGCAGTACCGAGGCGCCCAGCACGGCCAGCACCAGCCCGGCGGCCGGCGCCCACCACTCGGCGCGCAACCGCCCGCCGACGCGGGCCAGTTCGTCACGGGCCCTCTCCCACAGCGGCGGCTCCGCGCCCATCACCCCGCCACCGGCGAGCAGCAACCGCGCCCGCCGCGCCGCGGAGTGCCGCCCGCCCAGCAGCCACACTGCCGCCCCGGCACACACCACGGCCGCCGCCATGGACACCGGCCCGTAAGGCGCCGATCCGGAAAACGCCGGTCCGGAGAACGGCTCCCCCATGGAGAACAACCCCCTCATTCCGCTCACCACTTCCCCTCCGAAAGCCCCGGATCCCTTTCCGAACCCTCCGCACCGAGCAGCTCTTTCAGCCGCTCCCAGCCCCGCTCCGCCACGAACGCGTCCGCGCCCCAGCGCAGTGCCGGTACCGTCCGCACCAGCCCCGACGCGTCCCTTTCCAGCACCCGCACCTCGGCGATCCGCCGGCGCCCGGCGCGGTCCCGCACGAGGTGCACCACCACCGACAGTGCCGCGGCCAACTGGCTGTGCAGCGCGGCCCGGTCCAGCCCGGCGGCCGTGCCCAGCGCCTCCAGCCGGGCCGGCACGTCCGCGGCCGCATTGGCGTGCACCGTGCCGCAGCCGCCCTCGTGACCCGTGTTCAGAGCGGCCAGGAGATGGACCACCTCGCCGCCGCGCACCTCGCCCACGACCAGTCGGTCCGGCCGCATCCGCAGCGCCTGGCGCACCAGGTCCTCGAGGGTGACGAGGCCCGCGCCCTCCTGGTTGGCGGGTCTGGTCTCCAGGCGTACGACGTGCGGATGGTCAGGGCGCAGCTCCGCCGAGTCCTCGGCGAGCACGATCCGCTCTCCCGGGCCGACCAGACCGAGCAACGCGCTGAGCAGTGTGGTCTTGCCGCTGCCGGTGCCACCGCTGATGAGAAAGGACAGCCGCGCTCGCACCAGTGCCCGCAGTACGCGGTCCCCGCCCGGCGGCACCGTGCCCGCCGCCACCAGTTCGCCGAGCGTGAACGCGCGTGGCCGTACGACGCGCAGGGACAGGCAGGTGCAGCCGACGGCGACCGGGGGCAGCACGGCATGGAGCCGGGTGCCGTCGGGCAGGCGGGCGTCGACCCAGGGCCGGGCGTCGTCCAGGCGCCGTCCGGCCACGGCGGCCAGGCGCTGCGCGAGGCGTCGTACGGCCGCCGCGTCGGGGAAGGCGACGGCGGCCCGCTCCAGTCCGCCCCCACGGTCGACCCAGACCCGGTCCGGGGCCGACACCAGGACGTCGGTCACCGAAGGATCGGCGAGCAGCGGCTCCAACGGGCCGCTGCCGATCAGCTCGGACCGCAACCGCTCGGCCGCCCCGAGCACTTCCGCGTCCCCGAGCACCCGGCCCTGCTCCCGCAGCGCCTGGGCCACACGCGCGGGCGTCGGCTCGGCCCCGCTCTCGGCGAGCCACCGCCGCACTCGGTCCAGCAACTGCGCGGACATCCGGGAGTCCCCGATCCCACGGCCGTATCCGAGCCCGTCAGCACTCCCCAGCCCGTCCACGCCCTTCGACCCGTCAGCACTCCCGAGCCCGCCGACGGGGCTCCCGCGCCCACCCGCACGCCCACCTCCGTTCACAAGTCCCCCGTCCGCACGCCCCCGTCCGTCCGCACGCCCCCGTCCCTCCGCACGCCCGCCCTCGTCGGCACGCCCGGACACGCCCGTGGCGCCCGTCGAAGCGCCCCGCACCCCCGTGCGTCCTCGCCGGGGATCGACCGCCGGCCTCATGCGGCACCCGCCTCGGTCAGGGCCCGCTCCCAGAAGGCCGTGCAGAACCGGGCCAGTGGGCCGCGCGCGTTCCCGCCGGGTGGCGTCCTGCCCTCGCCGGGTCGCCGCAGCCCGGACTCCACGGGCACCTCACCCACCAGCGGCAGCCCGAGCAGCCGGGTCACCTCCCGGTCGTCGAGGCCGAGCCCGTACGGCCCCCGTACCGCCACCCGCAGATCCCGCAGGACCATGCCGACCGCGGAGGCCACGCGTGTGGCGGCGGCCACGGCCCGCAGCTCGGCGGGGACCACGAGCAGCCCGATGTCGATCTGGGCCAGGGCCTCGGCGACGCCCTCGTCCACACGGCGAGGCAGGTCGACGACCACGGCGCCGCCGCGCCGCCGGGCGGCGGCCAGCACCGCCCGGACGGCCTGCGCCGGGATGGCGACGCAGTCGCCCCGGTCCCAGCTGAGCACCCGCAACGAGTGCAGTTCCGGCAGCGACTCCTCCAGGGCGCCGCCACCGACCCGTCCGCGCGAGGCGGCGAACGCCGGCCAGCGCAACCCCTCGGCCGCCTCCCCGCCGAGCAGCACGTCGAGCCCGCCGCCCAGCGGATCGGCGTCCACCAGGAGGGTGCGCAGGCCCTCCCGCGCGGCGGTGACGGCGAGCGCGCAGGCGAGCGTGGACGCACCGGCCCCGCCCCGGCCGCCGATGACGCCGACGGTGAGCGCGGGCCGGCCGACGCCCTCGGCGACATCGGCGATCCTGTCGACCAGCCATTGCTCGCCGTCGGGCAGTACCAGCACATGGTCGGCGCCGATCTCGACGGCACGCCGCCAGACCCCTGAGTCGTCCTGGTCGCGGCCGACCAGGACCACTCCGCGCCTGCGCACGGCCCCGCGCACCCGCCGGGCGGCATCGTCGCCCACCAGCACCAGCGGCGCGGCCTCCCAGGTGCCTCTGCGCTCCGGCAGCCCGTGATGGACCTCCGGTGTGGCGCCCGCCGCCGCGCACAGGCGCAGCAGGTCGTCGAGGAGTCCGGCGTCCTCGGTGACGATCAGCGGTCCGCCCTGCCGCCCTCCGGTACCGGGCGGCGGATCGTGTGTGACGGTTCCGGTCACGGGTCGGTCCCCCTTCGCTGCATCACTCGCGCGGCCCCCGCGGCAGCGCGAATCCAGAACATGTGAAGAACCGGCAACCGGCCTTCATATGGACGGCCGATACGAACCGGCCATACGCGCCCGACAAACGGAACCGGCCATGAACTCGCCGCGAGCGGTGCACGCAGGAATCACGGTGCAGCGAACCGGGAAATGATGTGGATCTTGGTCGAAATCTGTGGACAACTCAGCCGCTGTGAAAATGGCCGTCACCCAAACCGGTGACCCCTGTGCTGGTTCTCGTGCGACTGCCGCAGCGCATCCCTGCGACTACTCACCGTGAGGGATCATGGGCGGAGCCGCGCAGGGCGTCTGTTACGGCAGGTACGACCCGCGACGGCGCACAGAAGGGGGAGAACCCACCCGGACATGCGACGACCCCCGCCGGGGGGGAGAGCGGGGGTCGTCTCCACGGCCGACTCGGGGGGGGAGGAGTCGGACCGGGTTAGCACGGTCGCGAACGATCCGTGACTTCCATGGTGTACCCGAGAGGCCTCTCAGGCAAACCCACGCGCCCACCTTACGCCGAATGGGCTGCCCCTATGCTCAGGGACGTGGAAAACCACTCCTTGCCCCGCACGGCGGCCTTCTTTGATCTGGACAAGACGGTCATTGCGAAGTCGAGCACGCTCACGTTCAGCAAGTCGTTCTACCAAGGTGGGCTGATCAACCGCAGGGCCGTCTTGCGTACCGCGTATGCCCAGTTCGTCTTCCTCGCCGGTGGCGCCGACCACGATCAGATGGAGCGCATGCGCGCGTATCTGTCCGCGCTGTGCCGCGGCTGGAACGTGCGGCAGGTCAAGGAGATCGTCGCCGAGACGCTGCACGACCTGATCGACCCGATCATCTACGACGAGGCCGCCTCGCTCATCGAGGAGCATCACAGCGCCGGACGGGACGTCGTCATCGTGTCCACGTCGGGTGCGGAGGTGGTCGAACCGATCGGGGAACTGCTGGGCGCGGACCGGGTGGTGGCCACCCGGATGGTGGTGGGTGAGGACGGCTGCTTCACCGGCGAGGTCGAGTACTACGCCTACGGCCCGACGAAGGCGGAGGCGGTGCGCGAACTGGCCGCGTCCGAGGGGTACGACCTCGACCGCTGCTACGCCTACAGCGACTCGGTCACCGACGTGCCGATGCTGGAGTCGGTGGGGAACCCGCACGCCGTGAACCCGGACCGGGCGCTGCGCCGGGAGGCCCTCGCGCGCGGGTGGCCGATTCTCGACTTCCACCGCCCGGTACGGCTCAAGCAGCGGCTCCCCGGGTTCTCCGTGCCGCCGCGTCCCGCCCTGGTCGCGGCGGCCGCCGTCGGAGCGGCCATGGCCACCGCGGGACTCGTCTGGTACGCGAGCCGGCGGCGGGGCACGGCCACCTGAGCCCGGCAGGTGCCGGGGATCGGCCGTCGGGTCACACGCCAGGAATACGCGTCCGGGATCCCGGCGTCCGTTTATGCCGCATTTGAACCTAAAAGTAAAGAAGTGCGGGCAGGGGTTCCGCTTGCTCCCCGCTTGCAGTACAAAGGACTCAGCGGCCCGCGAGACCGAAGGACATCCGAGAGGATCACCTTTAAAACGCATTCGGCCCCACGGACCCCGTATGAACACCGGGCACCCACGCGACGTCGACCCGTCGATTACGGGCCAGCCGCACCAGGTGACGGGCAAAGATCCCGACCTGATGGGCGACATATCGAGGACGCTTGGTAACTCGGTGCTCATGCCAGCGGCGGTACGAGATCTCGTACCGCCGCAACCATGCGCAAGACCGGCCCGAACTCTCGGCGCCGACCCGCCGCCTACGACGCGGCCGTCACGCGGCCCCGCGCTGGAGCGCCTCACACACCGCCGTCGACTCGCGTACACCCAGCTCGACAGCCTTGGCGCAGTGGCTGATCCAGGCCGCCATGCCCTCGGGAGTGCCGGAGACATAGCCGTCCAGGGCCGCCAGATAGGCCGCGCGGCCCAGTTCGGCGTGGCCGACCTCGGCCGGGCAGACCGACTTCGGGTCCAGACCGCTGCCGATCAGGACGATGCGCTCGGCCGTTCGCGCCACCAGGCCGTTGTGGGAGACGAAGGGGCGCAGCGCCAGCAGTTCGCCGTGCACGACGGCCGCGGTGACCAGGGCGGGCGCGGAAGTGCCCGCGACGATCAGCTCGGAAAGGCCCTCCAGCCGCCCGGAGACCTCGGCGGCCCTGGGCAGCGGCAGCTCGATCAGCGGCTCGTGGACGTCCTCGCCCTCCTGGCGCGGCCGCCCGACGGTGTCCTCCGTGCCGGCGGCGGCCACCAGGTGCAGCCGGGCCAGAACCCGCAGCGGCGACTGCCGCCAGATGGACAGCAGCTGGCCGGCCTCGGCCGTCAGCCGCAGGGCCGCACCCAGCACGCGCGCTTCGTCGTCCCCGCTGAAGTCGGTACGCCGGCGTACCTCCTCCAGGGCCCAGTCCGCCCCGGACAGCGCCGCGGAACCGCGCGCGCCACGCAGGGCCGCCTCTGAGGTGATCACGTTGCTCCGGCGCCGCATGATCCTGTGCCCGTAGACCCGGTCGACGGCCTTGCGCACGGACTCCACGGACTCGGCCACGCCGGGCAGCGCGCCCAGGGCCGCGAGGGGATCGGCGGTCGCGCCTTGCGTACTCATGGGTACGACCCTACGCACCCGGGCGGCCCACTCCCCGAAGGAGTGGTCTTCTTCACGCAGGCTGCCACGTACAGCTATCGCGGCACTACCCTTGGTGAACATGAAAATTGCTTTCGTCGGGAAGGGCGGCAGCGGCAAGACCACGCTGTCCTCCCTGTTCATCCGCCATCTCGCGGCGGCCGGGGCACCCGTCGTCGCGGTCGACGCCGACATCAACCAGCATCTGGGAGCCGCGCTGGGCCTGGAGGAGGCCGAGGCGGCCGCACTGCCCGCGATGGGCGACCGGCTGGCGCTGATCAAGAGCTACCTGCGGGGCAGCAATCCGCGCATCGCCTCCGTGGAGACGATGATCAAGACGACCCCGCCCGGCGAGGGCTCGCGGCTGCTGCGGGTGGGCGAGGACAACCCGCTGTACGCAGCCTGTGCGCGCCAGGTGGAACTCGACGGCGGCGCCGTCCGTTTGATGGTCACCGGGCCCTTCACGGACGCCGACCTGGGGGTCGCCTGCTACCACTCCAAGACCGGAGCGGTGGAGCTGTATCTGAACCACCTGGTGGACGGCCGCGACGAGTACGTCGTGGTGGACATGACGGCGGGTTCGGACTCCTTCGCCTCCGGCATGTTCACCCGCTTCGACATCACGTTCCTCGTCGCCGAGCCGACCCGGAAGGGGGTCTCCGTCTATCGCCAGTACAAGGAGTACGCCCGCGACTTCGGCGTCGTGCTGAGGGTCGTCGGCAACAAGGTGCAGGGGCAGGACGACCTTGACTTCCTGCGGGCCGAGGTCGGGGACGACCTGCTCGTGACCGTCGGGCACTCGGACTGGGTGCGCGCCATGGAGAAGGGCCGGCCGCCCCGGTTCGAGCTCCTGGAGGACGCCAACCGCCGCGCGCTGCGCACGCTCCAGGTCGCCGCCGACGCCACGTACGAGCTGCGCGACTGGCAGCGCTACACCCAGCAGATGGTGCACTTCCACCTGAAGAACGCCGCCTCGTGGGGGAACGAGCGGACCGGGGCCGACCTGGCGGCGCAGGTCGACCCCGGCTTCGTCCTCGGCGAGGGCGTCACCGCCCTCGCCTGACGGCTGACACCCCCTTAGGACCTCGGCGCCCCGGGCACGCCCTTGGGTGCCGGGGCCGGGTCGGCCGACAGGAAGGACGCCCAGCCCTGCTCGGGGGCCTCGCCGACCTCCAGCGTGCGCAGCTTGGCCAGGGTCCGCGGATCCTGGGCGTCCAGCCAGTCGACGAGCTGGTGGAAGGAGACGCAGCGCACCTCGGGCTTGTTGCAGACCTCCTTCACGACCTCCTCGACGGCGCGCATGTAGGTGCCGCCGTTCCAGGACTCGAAGTGATTGCCGATGATCATCGGCGCGCGGTTGCCGTCGTAGGCCCGGTAGAAGCCCTTGAGCAGGCCGTCGCGCATCTGGTCGCCCCAGTACTCGAACTTGTCGGGGTCGCCCTGGGTCCGTGTGCCCGACTGGTTGACCATGAAGTTGTAGTCCATGGTCAGCTGCTCGAAGGTGTGCCCGGGGAACGGCACGAGCTGCATGGACAGGTCCCACAGACCCTCTCTCTTCTTCGGCCACACCTGGTTGGCGACGCCGCTGCTGTCATAGCGGAAGCCGAGCTGACTCGCCGCCCTCACGAAGTTCTTCTGGCCCTCCAGGCAGGGGGTGCGGGCGCCGATGAGCTCCTTGTCGTAGTCGAAGGGCAGCGGGGCGAGGTTCTCCAGGCCGCTGTTGGTCTTCCAGGTCTTCACGAAGTCCTTGGCCTGGGCGATCTCGCTCTTCCACTCGTCGACCGACCACTGGCCCACCCCGCCGTTCGGGCCGCAGAAGTGGCCGTTGAAGTGGGTGCCGATCTCGTTGCCCTCCAGCCATGCCAGGCGGACCTGCTGTGCGGTGTCGGCGATGCCCCGCGCGTCGTTGAAGCCGATCTCCGAGCTGCCCGGCGCGTGCTGCGGAGGGTCGTACAGGTCGCGCTTGTCCTTGGGCAGCATGTAGACGCCGCTGAGGAAGAACGTCATCTTCGCGTTGTTGGCCTTCGCCACCTCGCGGAAATGGGAGAAGAGCTTCTGGCTGTCCTCGCCGGCGCCGTCCCAGGAGAACACGACGAACTGCGGGGGCTTCTCCCCGGCCCTCAGCCGCTCCGGCCGGGGCAGGTGCGGCTGGGCCCCGGTGTACGCGGTGGATCCGTCCCCGATCAGGCGGACCACGCTCCCGGGCCGCTGCTGCACGCCTTCGGGCGCACCGTGCGCTCCCTGCGGGCCCGGTGAGGGGCCGTCGGTGTCGCTCACGCACCCGGCGAGCGACGAGGCGCAGGCCGCGGCGGCTACGACGCTCGCGGCGATCCTCTGGGTGGCGGCCATGTTCCGCCCACCTTCTTCCTTCTCTCGTCCAACGCCGAGGCGGCGTGTGCTGGTGATGTGCCGGGCATGCCGGCAGCGCCGCCAAGGTCGCACGAGAGCGAGAAGGAATTAGTACGACAAGCCGATAAAAGACTGAATTCACCCATCGAGATGATTAGCTGCCCCATTTGCTCCGAAAATCCATGTGCGGACTTTACGTTGCATTACGATTGCTTTACTCAGCGTTGGTTCAGCTGATCCGGAGAAGACCGGAGATCCGGAGGAGACCAGATCCATGTCAGCCTGCACCCCCACACACGCGGCCGACTCCGCTCGGCCCCAGCACTCGCACCCACCGCACAGCCCGCCCCCGCGGCGCCGCCCCCGACTCGCGAGCGCCGATGTCTCGGCCGCCGTAGCGGTCTTCCTGATCGCCCTGCCCCTGTCCCTCGGTATCGCCCTCGCCACCGGCGCCCCACTTCAGGCGGGCCTCGTGGCCGCCGCGGTGGGCGGACTCGTCGCCGGACGGCTCGGCGGATCCCCGTTGCAGGTCAGCGGCCCCGCCGCCGGACTCACGGTGGTCACCGCCGACCTGATCCACCGTTACGGATGGCGCACGACCTGCGCCATCACCGTTCTCGCCGGCCTCGCCCAACTCGGCCTCGGCTGCCTGCGCGTGGCCCGCGGAGCGCTCGCCGTCAGCCCCGCCGTGGTGCACGGCATGCTCGCCGGCATCGGCGTGACCATCGCCGTCGCCCAGCTGCACATCGTCCTCGGCGGCAACCCGCAGAGCTCCGTTCTCGACAACCTCCGTGCGCTGCCCGCCCAGTTGGCCGGCCTGGACCCGGCCGCCCTCGCCGCCAGCGCACTCACCCTGACCCTGCTGCTGCTCTGGCCCCGGCTTCCCGGACGGGCCGGGAGCCTGCTGCGCCGGGTGCCGGCCGCCCTCGTGGCCGTCGCGGGCGCCACCGTCATCGCCTCCGCCGCCGGGCTGGTGCTGCCCCGGGTCGATCTGCCGTCCTGGAGCAGCCACGCCCTGGCCGGACTGCCCGAGGGGCCGGTACTCGGCCTGGCCGCCGCCGTCCTCAGCACCACGCTGGTGTGCAGCGTGCAGTCGCTGCTCGGCGCCGTCGCCGTGGACAAACTGGCGGCCGGCCGCCCCGGACCGGCCGCCCGCACCGCCCGCTCCGACCTGGACCGCGAACTGCTCGGACAGGGCGCCGCCAACGTCGTCTCCGGCGCGCTCGGCGGGCTGCCCATCGCGGGGGTCGCCGTACGGAGTTCGGCGAATGTTCGCGCGGGTGCCGTCAGCCGGAACTCCACGATGCTGCACGGCGTTCTCGTAGTGGTTGCCGCGCTGCTGATGGTCCCGATCCTGGAGCTCATCCCGCTCGCCTCGCTCGCCGCCCTGGTGATGGCCGTCGGCATCCAGATGGTGTCCCTGCACCACATCCGCACGGTGACCCGCCACCGCGAGGTGCTGGTCTACGCCGTCACCACCCTCGGCGTGGTGGCCCTCGGCGTACTGGAGGGCGTGGCCCTGGGCGTCGCCGCGGCCGTCGCCGTCGCCCTGCACCGCCTCGCCCGCACCCGCATCACGCACGACGAGCAGGGAGGAGTCCATCACGTCCATGTACGAGGGCAGTTGACGTTCCTCGCGGTGCCGCGACTCAGCCGGGCCCTGCATCTGGTGCCCCAAGGGGCCAGCGTCGTCGTCGCCCTGGACGGCTCGTTCATGGACCACGCCGCATACGAGTCGCTCCAGGACTGGCAGCGCACGCACACCGCGCAGGGCGGCTCCGTCGAGCTCACCGGCCGCCGCGCCGGAGTCCGCATCGCCGAGCCGGCCGGACCCGCCGGATCATCGGGCTGCCGTTGCCGGCCCTGGACACCCTGGCGCAACCACCAGTGTGAGGGCGGCCCACGGACGCTGCCGGCCTCGGGCGACGGCACCCACCCGGGAGCGGGACCGGCACCGGTCCTCGACACGGGCGGGCACAGAGGTGCGACTCGAGGCGCGGGCGCGGGCGCGGACGCAGGTTCGGGCGCGACTCGAGACGTGGACGCGCACGCGGGCTCGGGCTCGGGCGCGGACGCGGACAGGAGCGCGGGTGCGTACGGGGCCCGGAAGCCGGCTTCGGATCCCGGTCCGAGCAGACGGCAGCTGACCAGAGGTATCAGCATGTTCCAGCGGACGGTCGCACCACATGTGCGGGACGAGCTGGCGCGGCTGGCGCGGGAGGGGCAGCAGCCTTCCCAGCTCTTCCTCACCTGTGCCGACTCCCGGCTGGTCACGTCGATGATCACCTCCAGTGGTCCCGGCGACCTCTTCGTCGTGCGGAACGTGGGCAATCTCGTGCCGCCGCCCGAGGAGGACCGGGGTGACGACTCGGTGGCGGCCGGGATCGAGTACGCGGTGGACGTGCTCGGCGTGCGCTCCATCACCGTGTGCGGACACTCCGGGTGCGGGGCGATGCAAGCCCTGCTCGGCGCGGGCACGGGCACGGGCAGCGACCACCGCACCGATTCCGGCTCCGGCTCCGGCTCCGGCTCCGGCTCCGGTAGCGCCGGGACGCCGCTCGGGAGATGGCTGCGGCACGGGCTGCCCAGTGTGGAGCGGATGGCCGACGGCAGCCGCCCGGAGCCCTGGACGGCCGAGGGACGGCCTGCCGAGGCAGTCGAACGGCTGTGTCTGATCAACGTCGTCCAGCAGCTGGAACACCTGCGCGCCCACGACTCGGTGGCGCGGGCCCTGCGGGAGGGCACGCTGGAGCTGCACGGTATGTACTTCCACGTGGCCGAGGCACAGGTGTATCTGCTGACGGGAACGGGTGGGGACGAGGTGTTCACCCGTGTGGAGGAGACGGAGGAGCTGCCCAGACCGGTGTGAGGCGGATCCGAGCACGGTCCGGCGGGCCGCCACCGGCTGAACCCGGGCGGCCCGCCGTCCGTGGGTACGGATGACACCGGTGCCCGGTGCGAGCGGCTCAGTCAAGCGGCTCAGGCAGCGCAGGCGGCTCTAGCAGCACGGGAAGCCCGGACAACAGGTCTAAACCAATTTCCCGTCGGCCCTTGTCAGCGGACCCCCGGGTCTGATGAGCTGTGGCCTGGGACACAACGGACACCCTGAGAAAGGGAGATGTCGTGAGCAACGAAAGCCTGGCCAACCTCTTGAAGGAGGAGCGACGCTTCGCGCCGCCCGCTGACCTGGCCGCGAACGCCAACGTCAGGGCCGAGGCGTACGATCAGGCCAAGGCTGACAGGCTCGGCTTCTGGGCCGAGCAGGCCCGCCGGCTGACCTGGGCCAAGGAGCCGACCGAGACCCTCGACTGGTCGAACCCGCCCTTCGCCAAATGGTTCAAGGACGGCACGCTCAACGTGGCGTACAACTGCGTGGACCGCCATGTGGAGGCCGGGCTCGGCGACCGCGTCGCGATCCACTTCGAGGGCGAGCCCGGTGACAGCCGGGCCATCACCTACGCCGAGCTCAAGGACGAGGTCTCCAGGGCCGCGAACGCCCTGCTCGAGCTGGGCGTCCAGAAGGGCGACCGGGTCGCGATCTACATGCCGATGATCCCGGAGACGGCGATCGCGATGCTGGCCTGCGCCCGCATCGGTGCCGCGCACTCCGTCGTCTTCGGCGGCTTCTCGGCGGATGCGCTCGCCACCCGTATCCAGGACGCCGACGCCAAGGTCGTGATCACGGCCGACGGCGGCTACCGGCGCGGCAAGCCGTCCGCGCTCAAGCCGGCCGTCGACGAGGCGATCGGGCGCGTGGACAACGTCCGCAACGTCCTCGTGGTCCGCCGCACCGGCCAGGAGGTCGCCTGGGACGACAGCCGCGACGTGTGGTGGCACGAGGTCGTGGGCCGGCAGTCGGCCGAGCACACCCCGGAGGCGTTCGAGGCCGAGCACCCGCTGTTCATCCTCTACACCTCGGGCACCACGGGTAAGCCCAAGGGCATCCTGCACACCTCCGGCGGCTACCTCACGCAGGTCGCGTACACACACTGGGCCGTCTTCGACCTCAAGCCGGAGACGGACGTCTACTGGTGCACCGCCGACGTCGGCTGGGTCACCGGCCACTCGTACATCGTGTACGGGCCGCTCGCCAACGGCGCCACGCAGGTGATGTACGAGGGCACTCCCGACACCCCGCACCAGGGCCGTTTCTGGGAGATCGTGCAGAAGTACAAGGTCAGCATCCTGTACACGGCGCCCACCGCGATCCGTACGTTCATGAAGTGGGGCGACGACATCCCCGCGAAGTTCGACCTGTCCTCCCTGCGCGTGCTCGGCTCGGTGGGCGAGCCGATCAACCCCGAGGCATGGATCTGGTACCGCAAGAACATCGGCGCGGACCGGACGCCGGTCGTCGACACCTGGTGGCAGACGGAGACCGGCGGCATCATGATCTCCCCGCTGCCGGGCGTGACCGACGCCAAGCCCGGCTCCGCGCAGCGCCCGCTGCCCGGCATCAGCGCGACGGTCGTGGACGACGAGGCGAACGAGGTGCCCAACGGCGGCGGTGGCTACCTCGTGCTCACCGAGCCGTGGCCGTCGATGCTGCGCACCATCTGGGGCGACGACCAGCGCTTCCTCGACACCTACTGGTCGCGCTTCGAGGGCCGCTACTTCGCCGGGGACGGCGCCAAGAAGGACGACGACGGCGACATCTGGCTGCTCGGCCGGGTCGACGACGTCATGCTGGTGTCCGGCCACAACATCTCCACCACCGAGGTCGAGTCCGCGCTCGTCTCCCACCCCTCGGTCGCCGAGGCGGCCGTGGTCGGCGCGGCGGACGAGACGACCGGGCAGGCGATCGTCGCCTTCGTGATCCTGCGCGGTACGGCCGCCGAGACCGAGGACCTGTCCGCGGAGCTGCGCAACCACGTGGGCGCCACGCTCGGCCCGATCGCCAAGCCGAAGCGGATCCTGCCGGTGGCCGAACTGCCCAAGACCCGCTCCGGGAAGATCATGCGGCGCCTGCTGCGTGACGTGGCGGAGAACCGGCAGCTCGGGGACGTCACCACGCTGACGGACTCCACCGTCATGGACCTCATCCAGGCGAAGCTCCCGGCGGCGCCCAGCGAGGACTGAGGACCGAGCGAGGACCGACGACCGAGCCAGGACCGACGACCGAGCGAGGACCGAGCGTTCCGCGAGCGCGCCGAGCGCTCGGCCAAGGACTGAGCACGGCCCGAAGGGGCACCCGGCGGCAGACGCCCCGGGTGCCCCTTCCGCTGTTCAAGGGCGCCCCCGCGCGCCTCACGGGCACACCCCCGCCTCAGCTTAGGTAAACTAAACAAAGCGACGTCAACGCAAGCAGATCCACAAGATCCTCAGGTGTGCCGGGAAGTCTGGTCGGCATGTGCTCGTTCCTGCCCACCGACCGGAGGTTCCCGTGGCCGCGCCCCGCACCAGCACCCCCCGCAAGTTCCTCGGACGCCTGTCCCTGCCCGAGCGGAACTTCGTCGCGGACGCGCTGCGCACCGAGACCGTCGGCGGCGTCCTGCTGCTCCTCGCCGCGATCGCCGCCCTCCTGTGGGCGAACATCCCGGCCCTGCACGCGAGCTACGAGAGCCTCGCCCACCACCACATGGGTCCCGCCTCCCTGGGCCTGAGCCTGTCCGTCGAGCACTGGGCCGCCGACGGACTCCTCGCGATCTTCTTCTTCGTCGCCGGGATCGAACTCAAGCGCGAGCTGGTCGCTGGGGACCTCAGAGACCCCAGAGCGGCGGTCCTGCCGGTGGTCGCCGCGCTGTGCGGCATGGCCGTTCCGGCCGTCGTCGACGTGCTCACCAACCTCACCGGCGGCGGATCGCTCGGCGGCTGGGCGGTGCCGACCGCGACCGACATCGCCTTCGCGCTCGCCGTGCTCGCGGTCATCGGCACCTCGCTGCCCAGCGCCCTGCGCGCCTTCCTGCTCACCCTCGCCGTCGTCGACGACCTGTTCGCCATCCTGATCATCGCGGTCTTCTTCACCGACAGGCTGAACTTCGCCGCGCTCGGCGGGGCCGTCGCCGGGCTGGCCGTGTTCTGGCTGCTGCTGCGCAAGGGCGTGCGCGGCTGGTACGTGTACGTACCGCTCGGCCTGGTCATCTGGGGGCTGATGTACAACAGCGGCGTGCACGCCACCATCGCGGGCGTCGCGATGGGCCTGATGCTGCGCTGCACCACGCACGAGGGCGAGACCCACTCCCCCGGCGAGCACATCGAGCATCTTGTGCGGCCCCTGTCGGCGGGTCTGGCCGTACCGCTGTTCGCGCTGTTCAGCGCGGGCGTCTCGCTCTCGGGCGGGGCGCTGGCGGACGTGTTCACCAAGCCCGAGACGCTCGGGGTCGTCCTCGGTCTGGTCGTCGGCAAGACGATCGGCATCTTCGGCGGGACCTGGCTGACCGCCCGGTTCACCAGGGCGTCGCTCAGCGAGGACCTGGCCTGGGCCGACGTCTTCGCCGTCGCCTCGCTCGCCGGGATCGGCTTCACCGTCTCCCTGCTCATCGGCGAGCTCGCCTTCGCGGGCGACGCGGCGCTCACGGACGCGGTCAAGGCCTCCGTCCTCGTCGGCTCCCTGATCGCGGCGGCACTGGCCACGGTCCTGCTGAAGCTGCGGAACGCCAGGTACCGGCGGCTGTGGGAGGTCGAGGAGCGCGACGAGGACCTCGACGGCGTACCGGACGTGTACGAGCAGGACGACCCCGCCTACCACTTGCGCATGGCCGGCATCCACGAGCGCAAGGCCGCCGAACACCGACGACTCGCCCGGCTCAAAAAGGCCGAACGGGCAGGGCGGCGTGCCGAAGTGCCGGGCGGGGCAAGCGACGAGAACGACAGTCCGGCATGATCTGACGGGACGGTACAAAAGCAGCACCGTTCCCAGTCAGGCAGGAGAGGGAGATCGCGATGAGCGCACCCGACGGCAGCCCGGTCGGCGCCGAACGCAGCATCGGCCAGCTGTTCGCCTCGGCGACGACCGAATTGTCGGCGCTGGTGCATGACGAGATCGCACTGGCCAAGGCCCAGCTGAAGCAGGACGTCAAGCGCGGCGCGGCGAGCGGCGGCGCGCTCTCGGCGGCCGGCGTCGTCCTGGTGTTCTCGCTGCCGATGCTCAACTTCGCCCTGGCCTACGGCATTCGGACGTGGAGCGGCTGGAACCTGGCGGTCTGCTTCCTGCTGTCCTTCGCGGCCAACGTCCTGCTCGCCGGCCTCCTCGCGCTGATCGGCCTGGTGTTCGCGAAGAAGGCGAAGAAGAGCAAGGGCCCGCAGAAGGTCGCCGCGTCGATGAAGCAGACCGCGGGCGTCCTGCAGAATGCCAAGCCGCACCCCCGTCCGGAGCGTCCCGCTCTGGAGGACCGGACACCCGAGGCCATCGAAGCTGTGGCACGCTCGTCCTCATGACGGACCCCGCCACCCCTTCGGCGCATTCGACCTCGGTCGTACGGATCGACGTACCCGGCGACCGGAAGGTGACGCACCGGGACGTCGCCGCCAACGGCGCCCGCTTCCACATCGCGGAGCTCGGCGACGGCCCGCTGGTACTGCTGCTGCACGGCTTCCCGCAGTTCTGGTGGACCTGGCGGCACCAGCTGGTCGCGCTCGCCGACGCTGGATTCCGGGCGGTGGCGATGGACCTGCGGGGCGTGGGCGGCAGCGACCGCACGCCCCGCGGCTACGACCCGGCCAACCTGGCCCTCGACATCACCGGCGTGGTCCGCTCCCTCGGCGAACCGGACGCCGCCCTGGTCGGCCACGACCTGGGCGGCTATCTGGCGTGGACGGCGGCGGCGATGCGCCCCAAGCTGGTCCGGCGCCTGGCGGTGGTCTCCATGCCGCACCCGCGGCGCTGGCGCTCGGCGATGCTGGCGGACGTCCGCCAGACCGCGGCGAGTTCCTACATCTGGGGGTTCCAGCGGCCGTGGATCCCCGAGCGGCAGCTCACCGCCGACGACGGCGCGCTGGTGGCCCGTCTGGTACGGGACTGGTCGGGGCCGCGGCTGCCGGACGACGAGGCGGTGGAGACGTACCGCCGGGCCATGTGCATCCCGTCCACGGCGCATTGCTCCATCGAGCCGTACCGCTGGCTGGTGCGCTCCCTGGCCCGCCCGGACGGCATCCAGTTCTACCGCCGGATGAAGCGCCCCGTGCGCGTGCCGACCCTGCATCTGCACGGCTCCCTGGACCCGGTGCAGCGCACCCGCAGCGCGGCCGGTTCCGGCGAGTACGTAGAGGCGCCGTACCGCTGGCGGCTGTTCGACGGGCTGGGTCATTTCCCGCACGAGGAGGACCCGGTGGCGTTCTCCGCCGAGCTGGTCAACTGGCTGAAGGATCCCGAACCCGATCGATGACCCGCCGTGACACGGCGTGGGGCGCCCGGTCCGGTCGGTGATGCCGCGCCGGGTGTCGGGGACGGGTCGGTGACTCTCGTCGATGCGCCCGGTATCCGAACGTGAACACCTGTCCTTCGAACGGCCATTTGCCTGGCGCATAGGCCAATTGATGCGTCCGTGGGAGGTTATCGACCTTGGGGCAGGGGCAGAGGTCGCAGTATGGGCTGGACGCACGACTACAGTGACGTAGCACGCACCCGCCGTTCGGCGAGCGGTCCGGGCTCCCTCCATGAGGACGCCCGGCAACTGACGGGCGCGGACCCCCGGGTGGGCATTCCGCGCATTCTGCGCCGCCGGGCCCGCTGGGTCTCGGTACGCCTGCGCCACCCCCGCGGCTGACCCGCTCCGCCGGCCTCAAGGACCTGACACCGGGCTACATCGCGCAGCTGTCGCTGTCCACCTGCTGGTTCGCGGCCCGTCCCTTGGCGATGTCCTGCTGGATCTCGTCCGCCGTGAGCGCGTAACCGGTGTTGGCGTCGTCGAGCGACTTGGCGAACACGACGCCGTACACCTTGCCGTCGGTGGTGAGCAGCGGGCCGCCCGAGTTGCCCTGGCGGATGGTCGCGTAGAGCGAGTAGACGTCGCGGCTGACATCGCCGCGGTGGTAGATGTCCGGGCCGTTGGCGGTGATACGCCCGCGCACGCGCGCGGCGCGCACGTCGTACGACCCGTTCTCCGGGAAGCCGGCGACGATCGCGCCGTCGCCGCTGCGCGCGTCCTCGTCGGTGAACCGCAGGGCGGGCGCCTTCAGGTCCGGCACGTCGAGCACGGCGATGTCACGGTGCCAGTCGTACAGGACGACCCTGGCGTCGTACTTCCTGCCCTTGCCGCCTATCTGGACGGTGGGCTCGTCGACGCCGCCGACGACGTGCGCGTTGGTCATGACGCGGCGGTCGCCGAAGACGAACCCGCTGCCCTCCAGCACCTTGCCGCAGCTGCGCGCGGTGCCGACGACCTTGACCACGGAGCGCTGGGCGCGGGCGGCGACGGCGCTGTGCCTCAGGGCCGGGTCCGGGGGCCGCACCTCGGTGATGGGCTCGTCGGCGAACGGGCTGAAGACCTGCGGGAAGCCGTTCTGCGCGAGGGCCGAGGTGAAGTCGTCGAACCAGGTGTTGGCCTGTGTGGGCAGCACCTCGGAGACCCCGATCAGCACCTTGGAGCTGCGGACCTCCTTGCCGACGGTCGGTATCGTCGTGCGGCCGATGAGCGAGCCGATCAGCCAGGCGACCAGCAGCAGGGCGGCGACGTTGACCAGGGCGCCGCCGGTGGCGTCCAGGGCGCGGGCCGGGGACCAGGTGATGTGCACACGCAGCTTGTTGCCGAGGTGGGTCGTCAGGGCCTGGCCGACCGAGGCGCAGACGATGACGATGATGACGGCGACGACGGCCGCGGTGGTGCTGACCGGCGTGTTGTCCGTCAGGGCGTCCCAGAGGACCGGGAGCACGTAGACGGCGGCCACGCCACCGCCGAGGAAGCCGATCACCGACAGCACGCCGACGACGAATCCCTGGCGGTACCCCACGACCGCGAACCACACGGCGGCGACCAGCAGCAGGATGTCCAGCACGTTCACCGCGTCGAGCCTCGCCTCATCGTCTTCCGATCCCCACAGTCCGGCCGGGGCCCGCCCCGCCGTTCAGCGGCACAGGACACGGCGTCCCTCTCGGGGCCCCGGCCGGAACGGCACGGAGCCCCACCCTGTCATGCCCGCCAGTCGAGCGGGACCTGCTTCTCGCGGTCCCAGGGCAGCTCCCAGCCCGCGTAATGCAGCAGACGATCGATGATTCCGGCGGTGAAGCCCCAGACGAGGGTCGATTCGACCAGGAATGCCGGACCTCTGTGACCGCTGGGGTGGACGGCCACGGCCCGGTTGTCCGGGTCGGTGAGATCCGCCACGGGGACCGTGAAGACCCGGGCGGTCTCGGCGGGGTCGACCACACCGACCGGGCTGGGCACCCGCCACCAGCCGAGCACGGGGGTGACCACGAAGCCGCTGACCGGGATGTAGAGCCGGGGCAGCGCACCGAACAGCTGTACGCCGTCCGGATCCAGCCCGGTCTCCTCCTCGGCCTCGCGCAGCGCGGCCCGCAGCGGGCCCTGGCCGTGCGGGTCGCCGTCCTCGGGGTCGAGCGCTCCACCGGGGAAGGACGGCTGGCCGGCGTGGGAGCGCAGCGAGCCGGCCCGCTCCATGAGCAGCAGCTCGGGCCCGCGCTCGCCCTCACCGAAGAGGACGAGGACGGCGGACTGGCGCCCGGCGCCGTTCTCCGGGGGCAGGAAGCGGCTCAGCTGGACGGGCTCGACCGTCTCGGCGACGCGCACGACCGGCCGCAGCCACGTGGGCAGCCCGTCCTTGCTGAGCACGATCGCACCGTCGTGCGTCCCGCTCACCGTCCCATGCGCCCCCTGTGCCGTCCCGCTCGCTGTGTCGCCCGCCCGCGTCATCGCCACCCCCGTCCCCGTCGCCGTACTGTCGTGTCCAACGCCCGGCGGCATCGGGATCGTTCCACCGAGTCCGCCGGTTCCGCCGAATCCTCCGGTCCGGTTGGCTTCGCCTGTTCCGTCGGCTTCGCGGGGGTCATCCGGTGGCTCCCAGGGGCGGGGCCGGCCGGCCGCCCGCGTCCAGGTAGGCCTGCGGGGGCTTGAGGCGCTGGCCCGGGAGGCCGCCCTTCTCGTACTTCAGCAGCTTCTTCGCCTTCTCCGGGTCGGTCTCGCCCTCGCCGTACGCCGGGCAGAGCGGGGCGATCGGGCAGGCACCGCAGGCGGGCTTGCGGGCGTGGCAGATACGGCGGCCGTGCCAGATGACGTGGTGGGAGAGGTCGGTCCAGTCGCTCTTGGGGAACAGCGCGCCGACGGCGGCCTCGATCTTGTCGGGGTCGGTCTCCTCGGTCCACCGCCAGCGCCGCACCAGCCGCTGGAAGTGGGTGTCCACGGTGATGCCCGGGTGTCCGAAAGCGTTGCCCAGGACCACGAAGGCGGTCTTGCGTCCGACGCCCGGCAGCTTGACGAGGTCGTCCAGCCGGCCGGGGACCTGCCCGCCGAACTCCTCCACCAGCGCCTTGGACAGGCCCATCACCGACTTGGTCTTGGCCCGGAAGAAGCCCGTGGGGCGCAGGATCTCCTCGACCTCCTCCGGGTTGGCGGCGGCGAGGTCCTCGGGGGCGGGGTACTTCGCGAACAGGGCCGGCGTCGTCTGGTTGACCCTGAGGTCCGTGGTCTGGGCGGACAGGACGGTGGCGACCAGCAGCTGGAAGGGGTTCTCGAAGTCCAGCTCGGGGTGGGCGTACGGGTACACCTCGGCGAGCTCGCGGTTGATGCGCCGGGCACGGCGGACGAGAGCGGTGCGCGACTCGCCCTTCGGCGGCTCGGGGACGACGGTCCTGGCGGGCGCGGCCTCGCGCAGGGCGACGGTGGCCTTCGGCGGCGCGATGGTCACCTTCTTGGGCGGGCGGGCCTTGCTGATGGGGGCGGCCTTCTTGGCGGCGGTCTTCTTGGCAGAGGTGGTCTTGCCGGTGGTCTTCTTGGCGGCAGCCGTCTTGCCCGGGGCCTTCTTGGTCGCGGCCTTCTTGGCAGGGGCAGCCTTCTTGGCGGAGACGGCCTTCTTGGCGGAGACGGCCTTCTTGGCGGAGACCGCCTTCTTGGCGGAGACGGCCTTCTTGGCGGAGACCGCTCCTTCGGCCCCTGCGGAGGCCGTCTTCTTCGGCTTCTTCCCGGACGCACCTTTCGCCGCTTCCGCCACTTTCCGGCCGCCGTCGGGCTCGTGTTCGCCCACAGCGGAATCCTGATGTGCAGCCACCTGCCCAGCCCCCTAGACCTGTGCTCTCACCGGCGATTTGGACACCCGGCCAGCCTAAAGCCCGGCACCGACATCCGCCCGGGACCCCGAAGATCAGCGTCCGATCGGACCCCTGCCGCGTACCCCGGGACACCTGTGCGGCATCCTTGTGACAGATCACACTGTTTGGACCGTCCGGCAAAATGGGGAACACGGTCCCCTGGCACACCAGGGGAGCAAGATCCCCTGAGCAGGTCGACAAGGAGAGAACTCGTGGACGACGTTCTGCGGCGCAATCCGCTCTTCGCGGCGCTCGACGACGAGCAGGCCGCGGAGCTTCGCGCCTCCATGACGGAGGTGACTCTCGCCCGTGGCGACTCCCTGTTCCACGAGGGCGACCCGGGCGACCGTCTCTATGTGGTGACCGAGGGCAAGGTGAAGCTGCACCGCACCTCCCCCGACGGCCGCGAGAACATGCTGGCCGTCGTGGGTCCCGGTGAGCTCATCGGCGAGCTGTCCCTCTTCGACCCCGGCCCCCGCACGGCGACGGCGACCGCGCTGACCGAGGTCAAGATGCTGGCCCTGGGCCATGGCGACCTCCAGCCCTGGCTGAACGTCCGGCCCGAGGTGGCCGGCGCCCTGCTGCGCGCCGTCGCCCGGCGCCTGCGCAAGACCAACGACCAGATGTCCGACCTGGTCTTCTCCGACGTGCCGGGCCGCGTCGCCCGCGCCCTGCTGGACCTCTCGCGCCGCTTCGGCGTGCAGTCCGAGGAGGGCATCCACGTCGTGCACGACCTGACGCAGGAGGAGCTGGCCCAGCTGGTCGGCGCGTCCCGCGAGACGGTCAACAAGGCCCTGGCCGACTTCGCCCAGCGCGGCTGGCTCCGTCTGGAGGCGCGCGCGGTCATCCTGCTGGACGTGGAGCGGCTGGCCAAGAGGTCCCGCTGACGCGGCACCACCGGCCCGTCCCGGACGGGGTTCCGCTCGAGGCACACTCCCCGGGACTCACCCCGGAGGGATACATCGCGCGCGAGGGTTCCCTCGCGCGCGTGCCGCACGCACGGCGGCCCGCACGGCAGCCGCGCACCGCGGCCGCGCACGGCTACGACCCGGTCGGCGACCCCGCTGTGCTGCGCGCCTGCGTGCACGGCCTCGGCCCCTGGCTCGCCGGGGAGTACGCGCGCGTGCACGGCGTCAAGGCACCCAGGCCGCAGGCTCAGGGCTGGATCAGCCCGTGTTCCTCCAGGTAGTCCAGCTGGGCCCGGACCGACAGCTCCGCCGCCGGCCACAAGGAGCGGTCGACGTCGGCGTAGACGTGGGCCACGACGTCGGCCGGGGTGCGGTAGCCGTCCTCGACGGCTGTCTCGACCTGGGCGAGCCGGTGGGCGCGGTGGGCGAGGTAGTACTCGACGGCGCCCTGGGCGTCCTCCAGGACGGGTCCGTGCCCCGGGAGCACCGTGTGCACGCCGTCGTCGACCGTGAGGGACCTGAGCCGCCGCAGCGAGTCCAGGTAGTCGCCGAGACGGCCGTCGGGATGGGCCACGACCGTCGTACCGCGGCCCAGGATCGTGTCGCCGGTGAGGACGGCCCGGTCGGCCGGCAGGTGGAAGCAGAGCGAGTCCGCGGTGTGGCCGGGGGTCGGTACGACCCGCAGCTCCAGCCCGCCCAGGGTGATCACGTCGCCCGCGCCCAGGCCCTCATCGCCCAGTCGCAGGGACGGATCCAGGGCACGCACGCGCGTGCCGGTCAGCTCGGCGAAGCGGGCGGCGCCCTCCGCGTGGTCGGGGTGACCGTGGGTCAGCAGCGTCAGGGCGATCCGCTTGCCGGCCTTCTCCGCGGTGTCGACGACATTGCTCAGATGGTTCTCGTCCAGCGGCCCCGGGTCGATGACGACCGCCAGCTCGGAGTCGGGCTCGGAGACGATCCAGGTGTTGGTGCCGTCCAGGGTCATGGCGGAGGCGTTGGGCGCGAGGACGTTGACGGCCCGTGCGGTGGCGGGGCCGGAGAGGACGCCGCCCCGGGGCTGGCCGGGGAGCGCTGATGCGTCCGTCATGCGAGGGGACCTTCCTGGGCGTCGGGCGGGGCCGGCGCGCCGTCACTCGGGCGCCGTGCCGCCGTTGGGGATGTGCTTGGTGAACTCGTCGTGGCCCGGCCAGGACAGGACGACCTCGTCGCCGACCAGGCGTGCCCGGGCCAGCACGGGGGTCAGATCGCGGGAGGGCGCGGCCGCGAGGGCCTCGGCGGGAGAGCCGTAGCCGATCAGCTGGCGCAGGGTGGCGACGGTGGGCGGCAGCATCAGCAGCTCGCCCTTGTCGTATCCGGCCGCCGCGTCCTCGGGTCGGATCCACACCGTGCGGTCGGCCTCCGTGGAGGCGTTCCGGGTGCGCTGGCCCTCGGGGAGGGCGGCGACGAAGAACCAGGTGTCGTAGCGGCGGTGTTCGAACTCGGGGGTGATCCAGCGGGTCCAGGCGCCCAGCAGGTCCGAGCGCAGCGCCAGGCCCCTGCGGTCCAGGAACTCCGCGAAGGGCAGCTCGCGGGCGACCAGGGCGGCGCGGTCGGCCTCCCAGTCCGGGCCCGTGGTGTCGCCGACGACCGAGTCCGGGGCGGGGCCGGCGAGCAGAACGCCCGCCTCCTCGTACGTCTCCCGGACGGCCGCGCAGACGATCGCCTGGGCCTCCGTCTCGGCCACGCCGAGCCGGTCGGCCCACCACGCGCGCGTGGGACCCGCCCAGCGGACCCGGAGGTCGTCGTCGCGGGGGTCGACGCCCCCGCCCGGGTACGCGTACGCGCCTCCGGCGAAGGCCATGGAGGCGCGTCTGCGCAGCATGTGAACGGCGGGCCCGGCATCGGTGTCCCGCAGGAGCATGACGGTGGCCGCGCGCCTGGGCGTGACCGGTGTCAGGGTGCCGTCCGCGAGCGCGCGGATGCGGTCCGGCCAGTCCGGGGGAAACCACTGCCCATTCGCCATGGGCGGAGGCTATCCCGTGGTGGGCGAATGTTCGAGAGGTGCCCGAGGTCAGGGGCCTGCGAGGGAGGTCCCTGTGACCTCCTCCGCGGCGGCCCTGTGCCCGCCACGAGCCCCGATGCGTCGGCCGCATACGGCAGCGTCCGTGGACGCCTGGTCCACTACGGCACCGTGTGGCACGGCTCGTCCGGCCGGTCCGCTACGGCACTGACTGCCAGGTACGGCCGGGCGCACTGACGCCGTCCGCCACGGCACCGTCAGGTACGGCCGGGCCGCGCCGGCGCCGTCCGCTACGGCACCAGCTCGACCTGGATCTCCACCTCCACCGGCGCGTCCAGCGGCAGCACCGCCACGCCGACCGCGCTGCGCGCGTGCACGCCCTTGTCGCCCAGGACCTCGCCCAGCAGCTCGCTGGCGCCGTTGACGACGCCGGGCTGGCCGGTGAAGTCCGCGGCCGAGGCGACGAAGCCCACGACCTTCACCACGCGCGCGATGCGGTCCAGGTCGCCCGCGACGGACTTGACGGCCGCGAGGGCGTTCAGCGCACAGGTGCGGGCCAGCTCCTTGGCCTCCTCCGGGGTGACCTCCAGGCCCACCTTCCCGGTGACCGGCAGCTTGCCCTCGACCATCGGCAGCTGGCCGGCGGTGTAGACGTACGGCCCGGACTGCACGGCGGGCTGGTAGGCGGCCAGCGGAGGTACGACCTCCGGCAGCGTCAGACCGAGTTCGGCCAGCTTGGCCTCGACCGCGCTCATGCCTGCTTCTCCCGCTTCAGGTAGGCCACCAGCTGCTCGGGGTTCGGCCCGGGCACGACCTGGACGAGCTCCCAGCCGTCCTCGCCCCAGGTGTCCAGAATCTGCTTCGTGGCGTGGACGAGCAGCGGCACGGTCGCGTATTCCCACTTCTTCATGGGGCCGACTGTATCCGCTGTGGTCCGCCGGGCACGCGGCCGACCACACGGCGGTTGTCCGCCGGGCGCACGGCCGACGGCGGCGGCCGACCGCCGTGCACACGGCCGACGGCGGCGGTGGTCGTCCACAGTTTCCACAGGGCGGAGGCCGACCACGACGGCAGTTGTCCACAGCCTCCCGCGTGCGCGGAGCGCGGACTGGTTAGTCTCGAAGGCGTGAGCAGGCTCCAGGTCGTCAGCGGCAAGGGCGGGACCGGAAAGACGACGGTCGCCGCCGCCCTCGCGCTGGCCCTGGCCACGGAGGGGAAGCGAACGCTCCTCGTCGAGGTCGAGGGCCGGCAGGGCATCGCACAGCTCTTCGAAACGGAGGCGCTGCCCTATGAGGAACGGAAGATCGCCGTCGCTCCGGGGGGCGGGGAGGTGTACGCACTCGCCATAGACCCCGAACTGGCTCTGCTGGACTACCTCCAGATGTTCTACAAGCTGGGCGGCGCGGGCCGGGCCCTCAAGAAGCTCGGCGCCATCGACTTCGCCACCACCATCGCGCCGGGCCTCAGAGACGTCCTGCTGACCGGCAAGGCGTGCGAGGCGGTGCGCCGCAAGGACCGCGGCGGACGGTTCGTCTACGACTACGTGATCATGGACGCGCCGCCGACGGGACGCATCACGCGCTTCCTCAACGTCAACGACGAGGTGGCCGGGCTCGCCAAGATCGGCCCGATACACAATCAGGCCCAGGCGGTGATGCGGGTGCTGAAGTCGGCCGAGACGTCCGTGCACCTGGTGACGCTGCTGGAGGAGATGCCCGTCCAGGAGACCGTGGACGGCATCGCGGAACTGCGCGCCGCACGCCTGCCGGTGGGGCGCGTGATCGTGAACATGGTGCGGCCGCAGCTGCTGGACGCGGCCGATCTGGAACTCGTACGGACCGTGCCGCGGACCTCCCTCGCCCGGTCGCTGTCCGCCGCCGGGCTCGGCGGCGCACGGCGCGGCGGGCACGCGGAACGGCTGGTGGAGCCGCTGCTCGGGCAGGCGGAGGAGTACGCCGAGCGGTACGCCCTGGAGGAGGAGCAGCGGTCCGTCCTGAGCGAGCTGGGTCTGCCGCTGCACGAACTGCCGCTGTTCGCCGAGGGCATGGATCTGGCGGGCCTGTACGAACTGGCGACCGAGCTGCGCAAGCAGGGATTGCGGGAAATGTCATGAGCCCGGACCCGGCCCCGGAGCGGGAGACCACGCGCGCCCAGGAGGCGGCACACGGTGCCCGTCGCCTCGCGCCCGCGCGCGTGCTCGACATCGATCCTCTGCTCGACGACCCGGACACGCGGATCGTGGTGTGCTGCGGCTCGGGTGGTGTCGGCAAGACGACGACGGCGGCGGCCCTCGGGCTGCGTGCCGCCGAGCGCGGCCGCAAGGTGGTGGTCCTGACGATCGACCCGGCCCGCCGCCTGGCCCAGTCCATGGGCATCGACTCGCTCGACAACGTCCCCCGCCGGGTGAAGGGCACCGAGGGCGAGGGCGAGCTGCACGCCATGATGCTCGACATGAAGCGCACCTTCGACGAGGTCGTCGAGGCGCACGCGGATCCGGAGCGGGCGGCCGCGATCCTGGCCAACCCCTTCTACCAGTCGCTCTCGGCGGGCTTCGCGGGCACGCAGGAGTACATGGCGATGGAGAAGCTGGGGCAGTTGCGGGCCCGGGACGAGTGGGACCTCATCGTCGTCGACACGCCGCCCTCCCGCTCGGCCCTGGACTTCCTGGACGCGCCGAAGCGGCTCGGCTCCTTCCTGGACGGCCGGCTGATCCGGCTGCTGACGGCGCCCGCGAAGCTGGGCGGGCGCGCGGGGATGAAGTTCCTGAACGTCGGCATGTCGATGATGACCGGCACCCTCGGCAAGCTGCTGGGCGGTCAGCTGCTCAAGGACGTACAGACGTTCGTCGCCGCGATGGACACCACGTTCGGCGGCTTCCGTACCCGCGCGGACGCCACGTACAAGCTGCTCCAGGCGCCCGGGACGGCGTTCCTGGTGGTCGCGGCCCCGGAGCGGGACGCGCTGCGCGAGGCCGCGTACTTCGTGGAGCGGCTGGCCGCGGAGAGGATGCCGCTGGCCGGTCTGGTGCTCAACCGCGTCCACGGCAGCGGCGCCGGCCAGCTGTCGGCCGAGCGGGCGCTCGCCGCCGCGGAAAATCTTGAAGAGCCTCGCATTGTGGATCAGGGAGGCGGGAAAGCTGGACTTCGTAACTCTCCCGAAACGTATGGCGGTTCGGACTCCCCCGAACCTTCACCTTTTTCTCCCGATCCCGCCCCGGCACCGTCCGCCGACGAGCTGCCCGGCGAGCCGTCCGACGAGCAGTCCGACGCACTGCCTGGCGAACAGACGCCCATCGAGTCCGCCCAGGCGTCCGTGGATCCGGTCCAGGCGCCCGTGGAACCGGTCCAGACGTCCGTGGACCCTGTCGACCAGGTGACCGCGGGCCTGCTGAGGCTGCACGCCGAGCGCATGCAGCTGCTTTCTCGCGAGCAGCGCACGCGTGACCGCTTCACGGCCCGGCACCCCGAGGTGGCGGTGGCCGAAGTCGGGGCGCTGCCCGGCGACGTGCACGACCTCGCGGGGCTGCGGGACATCGGCGACCGGCTCGCGGACAACCGCCGCGAGCTGCCCGAGCCCGGCGAGTGACAGAGGCACCCCAGTGGGTGCCCTCAGCTCACCGCCGCGTAGTTCTCGTACACCTGGTCGTCGTCGAGGGGCACCAGGCCGGCCCCACGCTCGTACTCCATACGAGCGGTCTCCAGCAGCCGGCGCCACGAGGTGACGGTCGGCCGCCGGCGCAGCAGTGCGCGGCGCTCCCGCTCCGTCATGCCTCCCCAGACCCCGAACTCGACGCGGTTGTCGAGCGCGTCGGCGAGGCATTCGGTGCGTACCGGGCATCCGGTGCACACCGCCTTGGCCCTGTTCTGCGCTGCTCCCTGAACGAACAGTTCATCCGGATCGGTAGTGCGGCAGGCCGCCTGCGCACTCCAGTCGGTTACCCAGCCCATACCGGCGCCGTCCTCTCCCGAATCGAGGCTCCCCCACGGCGGCAGCGGCATATTCACCGCCGCCAGTTGAGGACGTTACGGAAGGTGGGCACAGCGCAACACCCCCTGCGGGCCCAATCTTGAATGGCCCGAACGGACTATGGGTTAGCGGCAGATCACCCGGGGGAGTGAGGTGGCGACATACACGACGATCCCGACACAACGGGACGATCTTGTTGCGTCACAACGGACGCCAGGTGGCACACAAGGCGATTTCGGGCACGCCCCACACGCGTGAGCGCTCGCGCCGCGCCACCGGACGGGCACCGCACCAACTCCCCCGAACGCCCCCAGAACACCCCGGGTCACCGCCCCGACCAAAAAAGTCGGGAGAACCCGGAACGTTTCGAGGCCGCCGGACGTATTGATACGTGGCCGCACTGCTGTGACAGTTGAGAGCAGCTTAGGCCAAGGCCTATACGCGTGTCCGGCGAATGAGAACGTAGGCTGCCCTCATGCCAAAGAAGCGCTCGGGCGGAGGCCTGTCGCCCACGCAGCAGGCCGTCAAGTTCCTCGGTGTCAGTGTGCTCGCGGGGGCGGTGATGGCCGGCATCGCGCTGCCCGCGGCCGGCGCGCTCGGCCTGGCGGCCAAGGGGTCGGTCCAGGGGTTCGACGACATCCCGGCCAACCTCAAGCGTCCGCCGCTCAGCCAGCGCACCACCATCCTGGACAGCCAGGGCCAGCCGCTCGCCCAGGTCTACTCCCGGGACCGCACGGTGGTGGAGCTGAAGGACGTCTCGCCGTACATGCAGAAGGCGATCGTCGCGATCGAGGACGCGCGCTTCTACCAGCACGGCGCGATCGACCTGAAGGGCGTGCTGCGCGCGCTCAACAAGAACGCGCAGAGCGGCGGGGTCGCCCAGGGCGCCTCCACGCTCACCCAGCAGTACGTGAAGAACGTCTTCGTGGAGGAGGCGGGCGACGACCCCACCAAGGTCGCCCAGGCCACCCAGCAGACCCTCGGCCGCAAGGTCAAGGAACTGAAGTACGCGATCCAGGTCGAGCAGGAGCTGGGCAAGAAGAAGATCCTCGAGAACTACCTGAACATCACCTTCTTCGGTGAGCAGGCCTACGGCATCGAGGCGGCTTCCCAGCGCTACTTCTCCAAGCAGGCCAAGGACCTGACCCTCCCCGAGTCGGCATTGCTGGCCGGCATCGTCCAGTCACCAAGCCGCTACGACCCGGTGAACGACGAGGCGGAGGCCACCAAGCGGCGCAACGTCGTCCTCCAGCGCATGGCCGAGGTCGGCGACATCTCGCAGGCGGAGGCCGACCGGGCGAAGAAGGAGCCGCTGGGCCTGAAGGTCACCCAGCCGCGCAACGGCTGCATCACCGCGGTCAAGGACTCGAGCTTCTTCTGCAAGTACGTCGAGGAGGTCTTCCTCAACGACCCGGTCTTCGGCAAGACCCGCGCCGAGCGGGCCAAGATCTGGAACCAGGGCGGCCTGACCATCCGTACCACCCTGGACCCGAAGGCCCAGGCCTCGGTGCAGGCCTCGCTGAAGCAGCACATCTACCAGTCCGACCCGGTCGCGGCGGCGGCGGTGCTGGTCGAGCCGGGCACCGGCAAGGTCCTGGCGATGGGCCAGTCGAAGCCGTACGGCTACGGCAAGGACCAGACCGAGATCAACTACTCGGTCGGCGACGACCGGGGCGGCTCGAACTACGGCTTCCCGACCGGTTCGACGTTCAAGCCGTTCGTGGCGGCGGCGGCGATCGAGGGCGGCAAGCCGCCGGGGCAGGAGTACTCGTCCCCGTACAAGATGCCGTACCCGAGCCCGGTGCAGGCGTGCGACGGCAAGATCTGGACCAACCAGAAGCAGGAGAACGTCGAGAACGAGAGCACCTCGGAGCACGGCCCGTACGCCATGAAGGAGGCCATGGCGAAGTCGGTCAACACCTACTTCGTGCAGATGATCTCCGACATCGGCCTGTGCCCTGTGGTCGACATGACCGACAAGCTCCACGTGGTGCAGGGCAACGGCGACAAGCTGCCGCAGACGCCCTCCATCGCGCTCGGCGCGGTGGGCATCTCCCCGCTCACGATGGCGAGCGCCTACGCCACCTTCGCCTCCCGCGGGGTGTACTGCACCCCGATCGCCATCGAGTCGATCAGCCAGAAGATCGGCGGTCAGGAGAAGTCGCTGGCGGTGCCGAAGTCGACCTGCTCGCGCGCCATGTCCGTGAAGACCGCGGACACCGTCAACACCCTGCTCCAGGGCGTGATCGACTCCGGTACGGGCCGGCAGGCGGGCCTCTCGGACCGCGACAGCGCCGGTAAGACGGGTACGACGGACGAGCGCAAGAACGCGTGGTTCGTCGGCTACACGCCGAACCTGGCGGGCGCGGTGTGGGTGGGCAGTGCCACCCAGAAGGTGCAGATGACCAGCATCCGCATCGGCGGCGTCTGGCACGGACTCGTCTACGGCGCCGACGTCCCCGGCCCGATCTGGCGGGACGCGATGACCGGCGCCCTTCAAGGCAAGCCGGCCCCGTCCTTCAATCTCGTCGACATCCCCGACAAGAAGAAGGACAAGGACAAGCACAAGGGGCGCGGACGCGGCGACGACGGGAACAACGGTGACAACGGCGGCCTCATCGGGGGCCTCTTCGGCGGCGTGACCAACGGCGGCACGACCGGGGGCGGCCCGAACCCGTCACCCAGCGTCTCCGTCCCGGAGGGCTTCGTCCAGGGTCAGGACGGCGGCGTCCGCGGGAACGGAAACGGGGGCTGGCGCGGCTGACGGCGGCCGGCCCGGCCGACTCGGCCGGCGCGACAGGAACGTACGAAGATGCGAGCAAGGGGCGCACGGCGGAAAGCCGGCGCCCCTTCGCTTGCGCGCCCCTCGCGCCCTCGCGCCCCTACCGGAGACAGTCCGGAACGTGCGGGCGTCCGGCCGGCGGGATCAGCCGGATCAGCGGAATCAGCCGGCCAGCAGCTTCTTCACCGCGGCGGCGACACGACCGCCCTCGGCCTGCCCCGCGACCTTGGGATTCACGATCTTCATGACAGCGCCCATGGCACGCGGCCCCTCGGCACCGGCGGCCCGGGCCTCCTCGACGGCCTGGGCGACGATCGCGTTCAGCTCGTCGTCGGACAGCTGCTTGGGCAGGTAGGCGGCAAGCACCTCGCCCTCGGCCTTCTCGCGCTCGGCCGACTCCGTACGACCACCCTGGGCGAAGGCCTCGGCCGCCTCACGGCGCTTCTTGGCCTCCTTGGTGATCACCTTGAGGACCTCGTCGTCGGAGAGCTCGCGCTTCTCCTTGCCCGCGACCTCCTCCTTGGTGATCGCGGCGAGCGTCAGCCGGAGCGTCGAGGAGCGCAGCTCGTCACGCTCCTTGATCGCGGCGTTGAGGTCTTCGTGCAGCTTCGACTTGAGCGTGGTCATGCTCCTGATTGTCGCAGGTACGGCAACGCCGGTGCGCGAGGATTTACGGGGTGCCGCGCGCGGCCACCACCCCGTCCGGACCGGGCGTCCGTACAGGGCGTCCGTACAGGGCGTCCGTACCGGGCGCTCGTGGGGGGCGCTCGTGCAGGGGCGTTCGCCTACGGCCCAATTTCCGCTGCCCGGCACGCTCCTGAGACGATGGACGCATGCGCGCGCGATACCGAGTTCCCCTGGGCATCACGGCGGTCGCGACCGCCGGTCTTCTCTACTCGGCGGGCTTCGAGGCCCGCTCCTTCCGCCTGCGGCGGGTGACGGTCCCGGTGCTGCCCTCCGGCATGCGCCCCCTGCGCGTCCTGCAGGTCTCCGACATCCACATGGTCAGCGGCCAGCGCAAGAAGCAACGCTGGCTGCGCTCGCTGGCCGGTCTGCGCCCGGACTTCGTGATCAACACCGGGGACAACCTCTCGGACCCGGAGGGTGTGCCGGAGGTACTGGACGCGCTGGGCCCCCTGATGGAGTTCCCGGGCGCGTACGTCTTCGGTTCCAATGACTACTACGGCCCGAAACTGCGCAACCCCGCCCGCTATCTGCTGGAGAAGGCCAGCGGCCGGCACGGACTGAACGGCAACGCCCCGGCGGTCGGCGCGATCCACAACCCGTGGAAGGACCTGCGCGACGGTTTCGACGAGGCGGGCTGGCTCAACCTGACCAACACGCGCGGCATGCTCAAGGTCGAAGGCGTCTCGGTGGAGCTGACCGGCCTGGACGACCCGCACATCAAGCGGGACCGCTACGCGAAGGTGGCCGGCGGCCCGTCCGGCGTGGCGGACTTCTCGATGGGCGTGGTCCACGCCCCGTACCTGCGCACCCTGGACGCCTTCACCGCGGACGGCTACCCCCTGGTCCTGGCCGGCCACACCCACGGCGGCCAGCTCTGCATCCCCTTCTACGGCGCCCTGGTGACCAACTGCGACCTGGACACCGACCGGGTGAAGGGCCTGTCCACCCACACGGCCGAGGGCCACACCTCCTACCTGCACGTCTCGGCCGGCTGCGGCACCAACCGCTACACCCCGGTCCGTTTCGCCTGCCCCCCGGAGGCGACACTGCTGACGCTGGTGGGCCGGGAGTAGCCAGGGCGTAACCCGCCCAGCCCACTCCGATCGCCGGTCATGCCCTCCCTCCCTACGGTGAGGTCATGACCGCCGCCCCCACACCCCCCACACCGGAAACACCACCACCACCGGAATCACCGCCACCACAGGATTCACCGCCACCGGAAACACCGGCACCACCTCCCACCCCTTCATTCCCCCGAGAAATACCGGACCTCCCCGCGCTCCCCGGCATCCCCGTACTGATGCCCTCGACCGTCCCGGCGACCGCGGTGATGACCCCCGTCCGGCGTCCGTGGACGGCGGCGTACCGCCTGCTGATCGCCGCGACCGCCGCTGCGGCGGTGGCCGCCGACATGGTGATCGGCCCCCCGCTGCGCGTCCTGAGCCACTTCGCGATCCAGAGCAACATCGCGCTCGCGCTGGTTCTCACGCTCTCGGCCCGCAGAGCCTGGGCCGCGCGGAGCCCCGTCCCCGCCGCACTGACCGGCGCGGTTGTTCTCTACGTCACGATCGCCGCCCTAGTGCACCATGTGCTGCTGACCGACACCTCCCCGCCGTTCTCGATCACGGGCACCCCCGGCACCCACCCCCTGTGGCAGTCGACGGCCGGCCACCTCCTCCACACGGTGGTACCGACCGCCGCCCTCCTGGACTGGCTCCTGCTGACCGCCCCCGCCCCTCTGCGCCTGCGCCAGGCCACATCGTGGCTGCTCTACCCCCTGGTCTACCTGGCCTTCTCCCTCATCCGCGGCGAACTGCTCACCCCGAGCGCGACGGACCGCTACCTCTATCCCTTCCTCGACGTCGCCCGGCACGGCTACAAGCACGTCCTGGCCAACGCCCTCCTCCTGGGCCTCTCCTTCTACGCCCTGGCCGTACTCCTCGTGGCCGTCGACCACACCCGCCCGAACCCGATCCGCCGCCGCACGAAAACCGGATTTCGTCTCCGGCCACCAGTGGGCTAAAGTAAACGTCGTCGCCGCGACAAGCAGCGACACCGGGGTGTAGCGCAGCTTGGCAGCGCGCTTCGTTCGGGACGAAGAGGTCGTGGGTTCAAATCCCGCCACCCCGACGCCGTAGTACCAGGTCAGGGGCCTGATCCGCGAGAGCGGGTCGGGCCCCTGACTCGTTCACCGGCCCTCTTGGGAGCCGGTTTCGGAATCCGGCTCCTGGTCGGCTCCCACTCCTCCCCGAGGCTCGCGGTGAACCGCATCGCGGAGCCGCTGTCGGCGCTGACCCTGCCGTGGTCACCGGAGCATCCGGCCCCCCTTCCACCCACGTTCCGATCGGTCGCGACCGTGGGGTGAACAAGTACGACGAGTGCTGCGTGGGTAGTCGTCGTCCGCCCCGGGAGACCCTGCGATGACGCGGAGTCCGCCTCGGTGGGAAGTTGCCGGAAGGCGGCAGGGTTCGGGTGGTTTTTGCTGCCGGAAGTTGCCGCTCGCGGCAGGTGGCCAGGTGCGTATGATTGTCCGCGCAAACTTCGCCGAATGAATTCGGCCGGATTTCAATGGCGTGGACGTGCCGTGGGGCCGGA